>NZ_BOVK01000041.1 GCF_018403685.1 Xylanibacillus composti | reverse complement strand
TTATCACGGAATAGTAACACACCAAATCGTGCCTGTTTTAAACATCCCGCAAAGATGAGATCGCACGCAGTCACACTGTGATTCCTGCAGTTGTGCAGGCTTTGGATCGGACAAGAGGGAGTTTTCCGGAATTCCTGCGAATCTGCATCAATGCTTGTTTGAAATCGCCGCTATAGGCGGTATGGCCTTCCCAAGCCTGTACTTTTGCAGGCATTCATCTATATTTGGTTAGCTTTGCGGATAATTCCTGCATTTTCGCATCTTTCGGCGATTTTTCGGGCTGTACCGCGGCTTGCAAGTGGAAGTAACGCACTTGCCAGGGGAATTGTCGCCCGATAGCAAACGCCTGGTCGAGAGACGTTCTTCCTTTCCGCATCCTTTGCGACCGCACATTTGGCTGGGCAATGAATGGAAATGGCGCTTTTTTTGCATGGATTTTCTTCCGCATGGTATAATCCCTTCAAAGTATCGGGCTGGATGGACAGCGGCTCGAGGAAATGAGGGCATTCTTTTATGGACAATAGCCGGGGGAACACATCGGCTCGCAATAGGGAGAACGTGGTTCTGCTCCCCAAGACAAAAGAATACTATCAAGTGCAGCTGACCCGGCTGCTGGAGAAAGAGGCCTACGTACAAGCGCAGGAACTTTTGCGTTTTTTGCTGAGCTGCCAGACGGAGGACGAGGCGGACCGGGGAGAGTGGGAGTCGCTGCTGCAATGGCTTGACGATCATCTCGAATCGATGTCGACCGTGGAGGCGGAGGACGAGGCAGTGTCGGAAGCCGAGCTGACCAGCCAGTATCTGAATGAAAAGGCAGCGCGGGACGAGCGCTTCGTCAGGCAATTGCTGGGTGCGCTTTATGACGATTCCGGACTGGAGCAGAAGCTGCTGGCGCTGGAGCAGTTGACGCATCTCAAATCACCGGAAAACTTGTCCGAAATAGTCGCCAACTGGCTGGAGGCTCAGCCGCAGCATCCGCTGGTCCAGTTCAAGGCCCTTCAACTATTAAAGCAGCGGGGCTTGGATCGCGAAGTACATATCAAAAGGGGCGACAGTGTTCTGCACTGCTCCGTGCAGGAAACGCCGTTGTCGCAAGAGGAATTTCCCCAAGCGGTCAATGAGGTGGCGAACCGGGTGAGAGAGGTTTGCGAGGTGATGAACCCGTCTCTGGCGTATTTTGCCGAGCAGGCGTGGTCGCAATTTGTCGCGGCTGTGTACGGCGGCAGCATGTATGAACAGCTTCGCAATGCGGCAGATGAGGACATAAGCGTCTGGGCGGCGGCGCTGCATCAGGCGGCAGTCAATGCTATGGCGGGAGATGCGCGACCGGTTGAAGTCCGCTCCTACTACGATGTGAATGAGCAGAAAGTTTTCCAGTGGGAGCAGGTTTATCGGGCTATCATTGAGACCTTTCATGCCTTGTAGAGTTGTTGCAATGCGTAAAAATTATGTTAGAATAGTTGAAGTGATACCGAGCGGCTTATCGATCAGGGACAAGTTGCGATGGGTGGAACAGACCGTTGGCATAGAAGCGGCACCATTTTGTTTAGTGTTGGAGGTTAGGTAGAGATGAAAGCTAGCTGGGAAAAACTTGAGAACAATGAAGGCGTGCTGACTGTTGAAGTGGATGAGCAGCAAGTTGCCAAGGCGCTGGACAGCGCATTCAGAAAAGTCGTGACGAAAGTGAACGTGCCAGGATTCCGCAAGGGCAAGGTGCCCCGCCAGATTTTTGAAGCCAGATTCGGCGTGGAAAGCCTGTATCAAGACGCCATTGATATTGTGCTTCCCGAAGCATACATGCAAGCTGTGCAAGAAACGGGAATCGAACCGATTGATCGTCCCGAAGTGGATATTCAGCAGTTCGGCAAGGGCGAGACCATGAAGTTCACTGCCAAAGTGCAGGTGAAGCCGGAAGTGGAATTGGGCGAGTACAAGGGCCTGGAAATCGAAGCGAAGGACTTCTCAGTGAAGCCTGAAGAAGTAGAGGCGGAATTGGAAGCGATGCAGAAGCGTCATGCCGAGCTTGTTGTTGTTGAGGACGAGCCTGCGCAATTGGGCGACACCCTGCAATTTGACTTCGAAGGCTTCGTTGACGGAGAAGCGTTTGAAGGGGGCAAGGCCGAGAACTACACCCTGGAACTCGGTTCGGGGCAGTTTATTCCCGGCTTCGAAGACCAAATGGTCGGCATGAAGAAGGATGAAGAGAAGGACATCGAGGTCACGTTCCCGGAAGACTACCATGCCGAGGAGCTGAAGGGCAAGAAAGCCGTGTTCAAAGTGAAGGTGCACGAAATCAAGCGCAAGAACCTGCCTGAGTTGGATGACGAATTTGCCAAGGATGTCAGCGAGTTCGAGACGCTGGAGGAATACAGGAACGACATCGAGAAGAACTTGGCGCACCGCAAAGAGCACGAAAAAGAGCACTATATCCAAGACAGCGTAGTGGAAAAAGCGGCAGCCAACGCGAAAGTGGACATTCCGCCAGCCATGATCGAGAACGAGCTCGAGCAGATGCTGCGCGATTTCGAAAATCGCCTGCGCATGCAAGGAATGAACCTGGAGCTATATTTCCAATTCACCGGTCAAAGCGAGGAACAGCTTCGCGAGCAAATGAAGGGCGATGCGGAGAAGCGTGTGCTGAATCAGCTCGTGCTTGACGCTATCGCGAAGGCGGAGAATGTGGAAGTGAGCGACGAGGAAGTTGAAGCGGAATTGGAGAAGCTTGCCGAGCAATACAAGCGGCCGGTTGACGAGATTCGCAATATCTTCACCGCCAACGGCAATATCGAAAGCTTGAAGCAGGATTTGATTACACGCAAGACAGTCAAGCTGCTTGTGGATGAAAGCAAAAGTAATACCGAAGTTGCTTAAAACATACGAATATAGGGTATAAATAGGAGAGGGGCACGTGAACCATTGACGTGCCTCCTTCTTTAACCAAGGCATACATAACTTTGAGAATGGTTCTGAACATGCTACAATATGACTGAGCAGGCAGGACGATCTCAGACCCAAACGCACTTTCCTATAGAAAAGGAGTTGAAAGATGCTGTGAGCTTGATACCAATCGTAGTGGAACAGACCAATCGCGGAGAACGCTCCTATGATATTTACTCCCGGTTGCTGAAGGACCGGATTATCTTTTTGGGCAGTGCGATCGATGATGATGTTGCAAATTCCATTGTGGCTCAGCTCCTGTTCCTGGCTGCGGACGATCCGGAAAAGGACATCCACCTGTATATCAACTCTCCGGGCGGATCGGTAACAGCCGGTCTTGGCATCCTTGATACAATGGATTACATCAAGCCCGATGTATCGACGATATGCGTGGGCTTGGCGGCAAGCATGGGGTCCATTCTGCTGACTGCTGGAGCCAAGGGCAAGCGGTTTGCCCTGCCGAACAGCGAAGTTATGATCCATCAGCCGCTCGGCGGTGTGCGCGGGCAGGCTGCCGATATTAAGATTCATGCCGATTGGATTATCAAAACCCGTCAGAAGCTCACACAGATCTATGTGGATCGGACGGGACAGTCTTATGAGAAGATTGACCGGGATATGGACCGCGACTTCTTCATGAGCGCTGAAGACGCTCAGGCTTATGGTCTGATCGATAAGGTGATCAATCGAGCCGATCTGAACTAGAGGAGGGACGCGAATGTTTAAATTTAATGATGACAAGGGCCAGCTGAAGTGCTCGTTCTGCGGAAAGTCTCAGGACCAGGTTCGCAAGCTGGTAGCCGGTCCAGGCGTATATATTTGTGATGAATGCATCGAGCTCTGCACCGAAATTGTAGAAGAGGAGCTTGGACAAGAGGAGGAAATGGAGCTTGTCGACATTCCGAAACCTCAGGAGATCCGCTCCATTCTCGATCAATATGTCATAGGCCAGGATCAAGCGAAAAAATCGTTGGCGGTTGCCGTTTACAACCACTACAAGCGTGTCAATACGTCCAGCAAGATCGAGGATGTTGAACTGCAGAAGAGCAACATCATGCTGCTCGGACCGACAGGCAGCGGCAAGACGCTTCTGGCACAGACGATGGCCAGAATTTTGAACGTGCCGTTCGCCATAGCGGACGCTACATCCTTGACGGAAGCAGGGTACGTCGGCGAGGACGTGGAAAATATCCTGCTCAAGCTGATTCAGGCTGCAGACTACGATGTGGAGAAGGCCGAACGCGGCATTATTTATATCGATGAAATTGATAAAGTGGCGCGCAAATCGGAAAATCCATCCATTACCCGTGATGTTTCCGGCGAAGGCGTGCAGCAGGCGCTGTTGAAGATACTGGAGGGCACTGTGGCTTCCGTGCCGCCGCAGGGCGGCCGCAAGCATCCTCATCAGGAGTTTATCCAAATCGATACGACGAATATTTTGTTTATTTGCGGCGGCGCATTCGATGGATTGGAGCAAATCATCAAGCGCAGAATCGGCAAGAAGGTTATCGGCTTTAACAGTGACGGCCAACAGAAGGATCTGAAGGTTGGCGAATATTTGTCTCTGGTATTGCCGGAGGATCTGTTGAAGTTCGGGCTCATTCCTGAATTTGTCGGACGTCTGCCGATCATCTCGACGCTCGAGCCTTTGGACGAAGCGGCCCTGGTGCGCATCTTGTCCGAGCCGAAGAATGCGCTTGTGAAGCAGTACCAGAAGCTGCTTGAGCTCGACGATGTGGAGCTGGTGTTCGAGCAAGGCGCTCTGGAGGCGATTGCGCGGGAAGCGATCAAGCGGAATACGGGCGCGCGCGGACTCCGGGCCATTATCGAAAGCATCATGCTGGAGATCATGTTCGACGTTCCATCTCGAACTGATGTAGAAAAGTGCATCATCACCGAGAAGGTCGTGCAGGAGAAGCTGCCGCCTGAGTTGAAAATCAAGGACGGCAAGAAGAAGAAAGAAGAAAGCGCGTAAACGCTGGGCAATTGAAGGTTGGATGTCCTCCCGGGACTCCAACCTTTCCGGCGTTCATGCGAAGCTTCACAACTGACAGACATGATGTTGAGCTCCGACGAGTGCAGGCGAGCAGCGGGCATCTAGGGTTCAACAGAACTAGTTGATTGGGTAAGGGAGAGGGAACGATGTACCACCGTCAGGATACCCGGCCGGTCCGTGTGGGGAATTTAACGATCGGCGGAAACAATGAAGTCATCATGCAAAGCATGTGCACGACGAAAACCGCGGATGTACAAGCTACAGTTGCAGAGATTCATCGCTTGGAAGAAGCCGGCTGCCAGCTCGTTCGGGTGACGGTCAACAACCAGGAGGCGGCCGCTGCGATCAAGGAAATTAAGAAGCAGATTCACATTCCGCTGGTAGCGGATATTCACTTTGATTACCGACTGGCACTGGCGGCGATCGAGAACGGGATTGATAAGGTGCGCATCAATCCGGGCAATATCGGACGGCGCGAGAAGGTGGAGGCTGTAGTCAAGGCATGCAAGGAGCGGGGCATCCCGATCCGGATCGGGGTCAACGCCGGATCGCTTGAGAATCACTTGCTGGAGAAGTACGGCTATCCTACAGCTGAGGCAATGGTAGAAAGCGCGCTGTTTCATATAGGCATTTTGGAGGAGCTCGATTTTCACGACATTATCGTCTCCCTGAAGGCCTCCGATGTGCCCATGGCCATCGCCGCCTATACGAAAGCAGCTGAAGTTATCCCGTATCCATTGCATCTCGGGATTACGGAATCGGGAACGCTGTTTGCCGGAACCGTGAAGAGCTCCGCAGGGCTTGGCGTCTTGTTGAACCAGGGCATCGGCTCAACGATTCGGATCAGCCTGAGTGCAGATCCCGTCGAAGAGATCAAGGTTGCACGCGAGCTGCTGAAGACGTTCGGTTTAATTGCGAATGCGCCGACGCTGGTTTCCTGTCCGACATGCGGGCGATTGGATATTGATTTGTTTTCAGTGGCCAACGAAGTCGAAGCTTATCTAGAGAAAGTGAAAGTGCCCATTAAGGTCTCGGTGCTGGGTTGTGCCGTCAACGGACCGGGCGAAGCGCGAGAAGCCGATATCGGAATTGCCGGAGCAAGAGGGGAAGGCATGCTGTTCCGGTACGGAGAGATGATTCGCAAAGTGCCTGAGCACGAACTGGTCAATGAGCTGAAGAAGGAAATTGATGTGATTGTTGCCGAATATGAAAGGACCGGGGTCATTCCCGGTCGCAAGCATTAGCCGGATGATAGGCCGTCAAACCGTGGGAATCGGTTTGACGGCCTTTTTTTGATGGAGAAGCCCAATTCCCGGCCCTTCCTCCTTCCCGTCCTCAAAAGCAATCTGGGTGCGGGGTATTAGCATGGACGGGAAGGGGAAATACTAGCAGGTATGAAAGAACGTGGGCTGGCGACGAATGAGAACCGGGGCGCGTGGAACGCGTCGGGGAAAGCGAGAGGCGGAGAATTCCAGGCAAACAAGGAAATGAAAGGGCAGAAAGGAGTTCTTGAATATGAATATGATGATGATACTGATGATCGTTCAGGTGTTCTTTGCTGTGATCATCGGATTGTATTTTTGGAATTTGCTGCGCAACCAGCAGTCCAATAAAACGGCGGTTGACCGGGAATCGAAGAAGGAAATGGAGAAGCTTCGGAAGCTTCGCTCCATTCAGCTGACGCAGCCGCTCGCCGAGAAGACGCGTCCTCAGTCGATGAAGGACATTATTGGTCAGAAAGAAGGATTGAAGGCGTTAAAGGCAGCTTTATGCGGACCCAATCCCCAGCATGTGCTCATTTACGGACCGCCGGGAGTGGGTAAGACAGCCGCAGCCCGGGTTGTCCTGGAACAGGCGAAGCAGCATGCTTCATCCCCGTTTTTGCAGGATGCCAAATTCGTGGAGATCGATGCGACGACTGCCCGATTTGATGAGCGCGGCATAGCCGACCCGCTGATCGGTTCCGTGCACGATCCGATCTACCAAGGGGCGGGAGCGCTCGGAGTAGCGGGGGTGCCCCAGCCGAAACAAGGCGCTGTAACGAAGGCGCACGGAGGCGTCCTTTTTATCGATGAGATCGGTGAATTGCATCCGGTCCAAATGAATAAACTGTTGAAGGTGCTCGAGGACCGGAAAGTATTTCTGGAGAGCTCTTATTATCATGAAGAGGATACCAATATTCCGCGATATATTCATGATATTTTTCAAAACGGCCTTCCTGCCGACTTTCGCCTGGTGGGGGCAACGACGCGCACGCCGGATGAAATTCCTCCTGCGATCCGTTCGCGCTGCATGGAGATTTACTTCAAGCCGCTCTTGCCCGACGAAATTGCCGAGATTGCCCAAAGCGCGATAGCGAAGCTGGGCATGCCGGAAAGTCCGGAAGCGGTTCGCGTCGTGGTCAACTATGCATCCAACGGCAGAGAGGCTGTCAATATGATACAGCTTGCAGCAGGACTGGCCATTACAGAAGGGCGCGACCGCCTTCGGGCAGAGGATATCGAGTGGGTGGTGAACAGCAGCCAAATTTCTCCCCGCCCGCAAAAAAAGGTGCCGAAGGAGCAGAAAATCGGGTACATCAACGGCCTGGCGGTACACGGTCCGAATATAGGAACCTTGTTGGAAATTGAAGTCACAAGCATGAGTGCGGAAAAGCCGGGGGCAGGCAAGCTGACGATCACCGGTGCAGTGGACGAGGAAGAAATGGGAGGAGGCGCAAGGACGCTTCGCCGGAAAAGCATGGCCCGCAGCTCTGTGGAAAATGTTTGTACGGTGCTGCGCCAAATTGGCCTTAACCCTTTTCATTACGACATTCATCTGAACTTTCCCGGCGGGGTGCCGATTGACGGTCCTTCTGCTGGCATTGCGATCGCTTGCGCCATTACATCTTCGATTCGGCGTGTTCCGGTTCATCCGCGTTTGGCCATGACGGGAGAAGTTAGCATTCACGGACGAGTGAAGCCGGTTGGCGGCGTTGTGGCGAAGGTCGAAGCCGCGCTGCAGGCAGGGGTTGAAAAGGTGCTCATTCCCAGGGACAATTGGCAGGAGATGTTCGCCGGTTTGCAAGGCATTGAGGTCATCCCGGTGGATACCGTTGAGGAAGTAATCTGCCATGCATTCCCAGAATGGGCCGAGTCAATCAGCGAACGGGGGGAGTCCGAAGGAAATTGGATCGATCCCTCTATCGAACCGGCTGTTCAGCCTATCCTTCCCTTCATGCAAGCACGGTCCACTTCGGAATAAAGCCCCGCACATCTTGTATCCGGCAGGCAATGCGAGATTTCCGCTTATTGGTGTTTTCAAAGCGGTTTTGCTACAATGAGAGTTACAGCAAGATAACGAACCGATTGGGGGTTACGGAATATGGCAGCCAACAAAGGGAAAGTTCGACAGCTCCCGCTTTTGCCTTTGCGGGGTCTCCTTGTTTATCCCAGCATGGTGCTGCACTTGGATGTGGGCCGGGAAAAGTCGGTCAAAGCTTTGGAAAAAGCAATGCTGGAGGAAAATTTGATTTTTCTCTGCTCACAATCTGAAATGAATATCGAAGATCCTAAGCAGGATGACATATACCGCGTCGGCACTGTTTCGAAGGTTCGGCAAATGCTGAAGCTTCCGAACGGGACCATACGTGTGCTGGTGGAAGGCTTGGCCCGGGCGGAAATTACCGCGTATGCTTCCGACCATCCTTATTTCGAGGTGTCTGTACGAGAGCTGGTGGAAGAACAGGATGCTGATTCGGAAATAGACGCGCTGATGCGAACCGTGCTGAACCAGTTCGAGCATTATATCAATCTTTCCAAGAAAGTGACGCCGGAGACGCTTGCGGCTGTCTCGGACATCTCCGAACCGGGAAGGCTTGCGGATGTCATCTCCAGCCATCTTTCGCTGAAAATCAAAGACAAGCAAGAGATATTGGAGACAGTGGATGTCGGCAAGCGCCTGGAGAAGCTGCTTGATATTCTGAACAACGAACGGGAAGTGCTGGAGCTGGAGCGCAAGATTAGCCAGCGCGTCAAGAAACAGATGGAGAAGACGCAGAAGGAGTACTATCTGCGAGAGCAAATGAAGGCGATCCAGAAGGAGCTCGGCGACAAGGAAGGACGCACCGGCGAAGTCGAGGAACTGAAGGAGCTTCTCGAGAAGAACGAAATTCCCGATAAAGTCCGGGAGAAGGTGGAGAAGGAAATCGATCGGTTGGAGAAGACGCCGACGACTTCCGCAGAAGGCGGTGTCATCCGCAATTATATTGACTGGCTGCTGACGCTGCCTTGGAAGAAGCAGACTGTCGATGACCTGGATATTCGCAAAGCCGAGGACATTCTGGATGAGGATCATTACGGGTTAGAGAAGCCGAAGGAGCGGGTGCTGGAATATTTGGCCGTCCAGCAGCTGGTCAAAAAGCTGAAGGGGCCGATTCTTTGCTTCGTTGGCCCGCCGGGGGTCGGCAAAACCTCGTTGGCTCGTTCGATTGCCCGTTCGCTGGGTCGGGAGTTCGTGCGCATATCCTTAGGCGGCGTCCGGGACGAGGCGGAAATTCGCGGACACCGGAGAACGTATGTGGGGGCAATGCCCGGGCGGATTATTCAGGGGATGAAGAACGCCGGCTCGAACAACCCGGTATTCTTGTTGGATGAAATAGACAAGATGGCGATGGATTTCAGAGGGGATCCGGCATCGGCTTTGCTGGAAGTCTTGGACCCGGAGCAGAACAGCACCTTCAGCGATCACTACATCGAACTTCCATTTGACTTATCCAACGTTATGTTTATCACAACGGCGAATGCCATACACAATATTCCCCGGCCGCTGTTGGACCGCATGGAAGTGCTGTACATTTCGGGCTATACGGAGTTGGAGAAAATGCAGATCGTTCTGCGCTATTTGCTGCCCAAGCAGAAGAAAGACCATGGTCTGAACGCGGATCAGCTGGTGATGGAGGAATCCACTATATTGAAGGTCATTCGCGAGTATACGCGTGAAGCGGGCGTGCGCAACCTGGAGCAGCAAATTGCGGCAGTATGCAGAAAGGCAGCGAAGGAAATCGTGTCTAGCGCCTCCGACAAGCCTATCGTGATCAAGGATGACAATCTGAATCAATATCTGGGAGCAGCCAAATTTCGTTTCGGTCAAGCGGAAGAGAAAGATCAGGTTGGTTCGGTTACGGGGTTGGCCTGGACGGAAGTGGGCGGGGACACCCTGAACATTGAGGTCAGCATTTTGCCGGGAACGGGGAAGCTTACCTTGACAGGCAAGCTGGGTGATGTGATGAAGGAGTCCGCGCAGGCTGCATTCAGCTACACGCGCTCGAAGGCGAAGGAGTTCCACCTGCCTGAAGGCTTCCATGAGAAGAACGACATTCACATTCACATTCCGGAAGGCGCTATTCCGAAGGACGGTCCTTCAGCCGGCATTACGCTGGCAACCGCGCTGATATCGGCATTGACCAATATTCCCGTAAGCAGCAAGGTCGCCATGACTGGGGAAATCACGCTGCGCGGCCGTGTCCTGCCGATCGGCGGACTGAAGGAAAAGTCTCTGGCCGCCCATCGCGCCGGGATTACCAAGGTGCTGCTTCCGAAGGACAATGCGAAGGATTTGGAGGACGTGCCGGAAAGCGTGAGACAATCGATGGAGTTTGTAACGGTAGAACATATGGATGAAGTATTGCAGCATGCGCTAGTGACGCCGGTGCATGCCAAGTAAGTGGGACGGAGGACGGACGATGAAAGTGACTCAGGCTGAATTTGTCATCAGCGCTGCCGCTCCGCATCAGTTTCCGCAAGATGCCCTGCCGGAAATCGCTCTGGCGGGGCGTTCCAATGTGGGCAAAAGCTCCTTGATCAATCGGATGCTGCAGCGCAAATCACTGGCTAGAACAAGCTCGCAGCCGGGCAAAACCCAAACCTTGAATTACTATCGGATCAACGGGCAATTATACTTTGTGGATTTCCCAGGGTACGGCTATGCGAAAGTTTCGAAGGTGCAGCGCAAAAAATGGGGAGAGCTGATTGAGGCGTATTTGCGTGAACGCGAGCCGCTGCGGCTCGTCTTGCTGATTGTCGATCTGCGTCATGCTCCAACCGAGGACGACTGTTTGATGTATGACTGGATGCAGCATTATGACATCCCCTGCCTTGTCGTAGCCACGAAGGCGGACAAGCTCCCCCGCTCCAAGTGGCAGAAGCATATTCGTCTGGCGCAGCAAACGTTGGGCATGCCGGAAGGGCAGCAGCCTCTGCTGTTCTCTTCGGAAAGCGGGCTGGGCCGCGAGGAGCTTTGGTCTTATCTGGTGGAAGCGATCCATGGTGGAGAGCCCGAATTTTTTGATGCGAAAGATGATATCACCTAGCGATTGCTTGAACAATGGGCAACATGAAGAGAATTTTGGGTGAAAACGCGGGAGGATGCGGGGCTAACCGTGTTTTTTCCTGTATTTGCGGCTAAATCGCACTCCGGAAGCAGGAATATTTACTCCTTGTATAGTATAATAATTGATGAGAAAGTATCTCTTTGTCTGAAAAAAATGAATCGAGGGGTATTTATGGCTAAGCGGTTAGCGACGCAATATGTCAAAGCCTGCTTTACAGTTACGGAAGCCGAATTGAGAACGTTCATGCAGTTGTTTGCAGATCACCAGGTCTCTTTGCAGATGAAGGTATTTGATAACGGCAATCAGGAATTGGCCTTTCTGGAAAATCAGGACGGCGAGGAAGGAACCCTGACGTTCGAACGCCACGGAGGAAGCTACTTGGTAACCGGTTCATTCCGTTTGATTCGACCCGCGCTGGTGAATGCGATGCGCAAAGCAGTAGCGGATTTCAAAGGCGACGCTCTCGTTCATCGAATTTATAATGGCTATGTCATGGTTTATCACTACACGCAGGGCGCAGTGGCCAAGATTGAGGAAGTGCGCGGCCATGAGCGCAAGCTGATATTCGAGTACAAGAATACGGTCGGCAAGCTGGAGCAATTGTACCGCAAGCAGGATGTCGAAGAAGAAATCATGTTGATACGCATGGATATTAATGTTCTGCTGGACCGGCGAAATCAAGCTGCTGATGAGGCTGAGCGGAGCCGCATTGACAGCGAGCTTCGCAAGATGACCAGGCGCTTGTTTATATTGGAAGCTTAGTGCGAGGAAAGGTGAGGATCGCCGAGAACGAATGGATATTCGGACTCGGCGTTTTTTTCTTGCTTGCGGGCAACCCGGCCTTGTGCGCGGGGAGGTTGTCCAGTTTCTATAACAGGCGAGCAAACCGGAGATAAACAGCGCATGAGCACGCAAGCATGACCATTGGCAAATTGGGCTTTTCCCTTTACTAGATATTCGAAAAAAAAGTATTGCAATTCGTCCGGATAGATGTTATTTTTATCTTCGTTGACAACTTTATATTAGGAACCAGGATTCACTCAGGATCTCAGGACAACGTAAGTTGTGAGAGAGTTCTTCCCTCGAGAAGTGAATGACGTAGGTCCTAGCGGATGAAATTTCCAAACATTTTATTCCTAGGAAGGGGGAACCGGAAGATGGAATACTCAACTTTCGGAAGACATGTTGCTGTTGACACTTGGGGTGTCGATTTTGACAAATTAAACAATGCGGAGTGGCTGCAAGCACACATGGTAGAAGCGGCAGAAGCCTCCGGTGCAACGGTGCTGTCTGTACAAGGCAAGCAATTCGAGCCTCAGGGCGCGACAGTATTGGTGCTGTTATCAGAAAGTCACCTCTCCATCCACACGTATCCTGAGAAAGGATTCGCAGCAGTAGACTGTTATACCTGTGGAGAAACCGTAGACCCGCAAGTAGCAATCGACTACTTGGTATCCATCCTGGAACCAACAACAGTCCATGCGAAAAAACTCATTCGCGGCATCGGCGAGCTTCAGGTTGAAACACCGGACATGAAGCAATTGCAGACCGTGAAGTAAAACTTAAGAATGACAACGAAAACCACGGAGCAATCCGTGGTTATTTGTTTACCTATAACCTGTACAGCCCCCGCGAAAGGAATCGGAACAGGCTTCAAAGCTTCCCTTCACTTTCGTGGGAAACTGTGTGTTATTTTCTCACCCTTCTGTCCATATGCATATACAAGCATGTGAAGGGAGGGTGCCTATGGCCAGACAAAAAGCGAAGGCGTTGTTTTATGTGCTGCTCTTCATCTTGATCGGGTGGCCGATTGTTCAGATGTATCAGGTTTATGTAGCCAAGCCGGAACAGGAAAACGCAACCGTTCTGCTTCATCAAGTATCCATGTTTCAGCTTCAATTGCTGCAAAGCGTAACGACGGAAGCGGCGGGCGCCGGTTCGACCGGTTCGCTGAATTCGCTCCAACAAGCGGCCTATACGATGCAATTCGTTCATCAGCGGCTGGAGCTTGCCGCAGGAAAGGGAAAGGTTGCAGGTCTTGAGGCGCTCGCTGATTTCCAGCAGTATTTGTTGAGTTTGCAAATTACGGGCAATCGTGCCTTAAGGCCGGAGGAAACCCAGGTGCTTGAGCGGATGAACAAGTTCGTCGGATCGCTGCAGCCGATTTACGGGCGGCTCATTACGGATGAAGGCAAGGTGTCCAAGCCTGCGAATGAAGAACTCGCCCAAGCTGATGAGGCGATGCGTCAGTTTTTGCAGGAAGTACTGTTAGAGTAGCCTGATTTCGGGAATACTAGCCCACAGTGATAAAAGATATTTTCAAACTTTATTCAAAACTTTGTCCGCCCGGATTCGACAAGTATGCTATAATCAATAGTGATTTTCATACAAGAGGAGGTGTGCGGGAACATGCATATACTAGCGGTCGGCCTCAATTACAAAACGGCGCCTGTTGCGATTCGGGAGCGCTTCGCCATTGCTGAAGCGGATATGCCGGAAGCGTTGAAGCGTCTGAAGGCAACCAAGAGCATCCTGGAATGCGTGATTGTCGCCACCTGCAATCGGACTGAAATTTATGCCGTTGTGGATCGTCACCATGTTTGCGGCTATCATATTCGTTCCTTTATGGAGCAATGGTTCGGCGTGCCGATTCAAGACTTCCATACACATTTATATATTCACGAGGACGACAAAGCTATTGAACACTTGTTCCGGGTAACGAGCGGACTGGACTCCATGATTGTCGGCGAAACGCAAATCCTGGGGCAGGTGCGCGATGCCTTTTTGACCGCGCAGGAGCAGAAGGCAACCGGCACCCTGTTTAATATGCTGTTCAAGCAAGCCATCACGATGGCCAAGCGGGCGCATTCGGAAACGTCCATTGGCGAGAGTGCGGTTTCGGTCAGCTATGCGGCAGTCGAGCTCGGCAAGCGGATTTTTGGCAGCTTTGCAGGCAAATCGGTGCTGATCTTGGGCGCGGGCAAGATGAGTGAGCTGACGGCGAAGCATCTGCATGCCAATGGATGCGCCAAGGTCGTAGTAGCGAATCGCTCCATGGAGCGGGCCGCTCAGCTGGCCGCCAAGTTCCAGGGCACAGCATGCACGCTGGAGGAAATGGAAGAGCAGCTTGTGCAGGCGGATATCGTGATCAGTTCGACAGGGGCATCCGGCTACGTGCTGACCAGGTCGCAGCTGGAGCAAACGATGAAGCGGCGGAAATCGCGCCCGCTGTTTATGATCGACATTGCGGTGCCCCGTGACCTGGATCCGGCTATTATGGACGTGCAGAATGTGTTTCTGTATGACATCGACGATCTGGAAGGGATTGTCGAGAGCAATATCGAGCAGCGCCGTCAGGAGGCTGTCAAGATCGAAGCGATGATTGTACGGGAAATGAATGCTTTCGACCAATGGTTCAAAACGTTGGGCCTAAGCCCCGTCATTCGCGCTTTGCAGGAGAAGGCGGCCCATGTGCACGAAGAGACCATGGACAGCTTGATGAAGAAGCTGCCGGATTTGTCGGAGCGGGAAATGAAAGTGATTCGCAAGTTGACCAAAAGCATTGTCAACCAAATGATGCACGACCCCATTCTGCGCATTAAAGAGATGGCCGCAGAAAAAGACGGTGATGAAGCGATTGAGATGTTTACCAAGATTTTTGCTTTGGAGGAACAGCTTGATCAGCAGGCCCATGCACAGACAGTCGGCAGCATGAAGCTTGCTGCGGCGGGTTCCCGGGATCACCAGGCGTTGCTGCGGCCTCGTCAGGCGTTGGCGCGCTCCTAGTGAGCGGGCGGGGGTGCTTTCCATGATTACGAACAATTGGATGTTTGACATCATCTTGTATTTATACGCCCTGAGCCTTCTGTTCTTCTTTTCCGATTTTTTGCGTCATGATCGGCATGTGAAACAGACGGGCACAGGGCTGCTTGCTTTTGTTTGGCTGCTGAAGGCTGCGTTTTTCTTTACTCGCATGTTCGCTGGAGACTACGTGCCGGTGTTGACGATGTTCGAAACATTGTTTTTTTTCGCATGGGTGTTGGTGACGCTGACTTTGGTCTTCTCGCTGTCCAAGCTTTTCAGCTATGATCTCTTGGTATTTGTTCTGAGTTGTGCCGGCTTCATGGTGCTGGTGCTGGCGTTGTTCAACAATGAAGCGACCGTGCCGAGCGGTAATCGCCTTCCCTTCAGCGACAAGCTGCTGATGTTTCATATTATAGTAGCGATTTGCAGCTACGCGTCCTTTACTTTGTCGGCCGTTTTCGCGGGATTGTATCTGTTCATCCACCAACGTCTTAAGTCCAAGCG
Source organism: Xylanibacillus composti (assembly GCF_018403685.1). NCBI lineage: Bacteria > Bacillati > Bacillota > Bacilli > Caryophanales > Paenibacillaceae > Xylanibacillus > Xylanibacillus composti. The sequence goes on along the minus strand of NZ_BOVK01000041.1, from coordinate 94,587 downwards.
GTGGTCGGTGGTGCTGCAACGGGCTCCAAGCCTGGACAGGGTGGAAAAGTCAAGCTTTGTGACGGCTGTAATCGGCATGTCCCTGCTGCTTCTGTCGCTGCTGCTCGGCATTGGCTGGATTATTGTCATGGGAGATTGGACACTCGCTTTTGATCCCAAGGTGCTCAGCTCGCTCCTGCTGCTTGCGGTCTATGCGGCTTATCTGGTCCAACGCGCTTCGGCCAAGTGGTCGTCCTGGCGCTTGGCTCAACTGAATTTGGGGGCCTATGCGGTCATTATTTTGAATTTTGTCGTCTCTATGTCCTTATCGAATTTCCACAGCTGGGTTTGGCGGTGAGACTGTGAAACGATACTATGCTATGATGGCGGATATTGCAGGGAAACGGTGCATCGTAGTCGGCGGTGGCAAGGTGGCCGAACGAAAAACAGCAGCCCTGCTTGACGCAAGGGGAAGCGTGTGCGTCATTAGCCCGACGGTAACGAGCCAGCTTCGGTTCTGGCACGAACAAGGCGTGCTGGAGTGGCGTCAGCGCTTGTACCGCGCGGGAGATGCGTCCAAAGCCAGTCTGGTGTTCGCGGCTTCCGACGACCCCGACGTGAACAGACAGGTTGCGCAGGAGGCCGAGCAGCATGGCATATGGGCGAATGTGGCTAACGAGCCCGGGGAGGGAAGCTTTGTCGTTCCGACTGGCTTTCGTCGAGGCCCGTTACATATAGCAGTGACGGCATCGGGCGCGAGCCCCCATCTTGCCGTTGAGGTTCGGCGCAAGCTGGAAGTGACGATAAGCGAAGAGTACGAGGTGCTGGCGCTGTTTTTGGAACGCATGCGAAACATGCTAAAATCAAGAGTGAACGATGAACAGGCTCGCAAGGAATTCATGCGCCGACTAGTAGTCGAGCAGGTGTCCGAATGGCTTGCGGAAGGAACGGTGGCGGAGCGCACCGAGGAATGGATCAAGAGAATGGAGGAACACCCATGCGCACCTTTGTGGTAGGAACAAGACAAAGCCATCTGGCCATGACCCAAACCGGGCATGTTATCGCGGCGCTCGAGAGCATCTGCCGTGAACAGGGCTTGCCTTATACATTTGAAGTAAAAAAGATTGTTACGAAAGGAGACAGAATCCTTGACGTCACCCTCTCCAAGGTCGGCGGCAAAGGACTGTTCGTGAAGGAAATTGAGCAGGCGCTCATGGATGGCGAGATTGACATGGCGGTTCACAGCATGAAAGACGTCCCTTCCGAGCTGCCTGAAGGATTCGTGCTGGGAGCGGTTCCCGAACGGGAGGATCCTAGAGACTGCTTGATTTCCCGTGTGGCCGACAGTTTGGACTCGCTTCCCCCGGGAGCGAAGATCGGAACCAGCAGTTTGCGGCGATCCAGTCAGCTGAAAGCATACAGGCCGGATCTTCAAGTCGAATGGATTCGCGGCAATATCGAATCGCGCATGCGCAAGCTAGAAACAGACGGATTTGACGCTGTTATCTTGGCTGCGGCAGGCTTGCACCGCGTAGGCTGGCAGGACCAAATAACCGCTTATATCCCGGAAGATATCAGCATTCCCGCAGTGGGGCAAGGGGCGCTCGGGATTGAATGCCGGGAGGACGACCGGGAGGCGCTCTCTCTGCTCTCCAGACTGCACCATGCGGAAACAGCGCAATGCGTCGAGGCGGAGCGGGCTTTCCTGGCCCGATTGAATGGCGGATGTCAGGTTCCGCTTGGCGCTTATGCGGAGCTGCGGCAGATTGAGGGCAAGCCTGTGATCGAGCTGAGCGGAATGGTGGGCTCTCCAGACGGACAGACCTTGCTGAGAGAGAAACAGAGCGGGACTGAACCGGCCAAGCTTGGCATACAAGTGGCGGACAAGCTGCTTGCGCAGGGGGCCGCCGCTATATTGGACGAGGTTAGGGGAGGATAACGGGTGGAGAAGGGGAGAGTCTATTTGGTGGGCGCCGGCCCGGGAGATCCGAAACTGATTACGGTGAAGGGGCTGGAAGCGCTGCAGCGCTCTGATGCCGTAGTTTATGACCGGCTTGCCGGCGCCGCGCTGCTGATGAAAGCCAAGCCGGGCGCAGAACTCATCTATGTCGGCAAGCGTCCGGATCGGCACACGATGAAGCAGGAGGAAATCAACCAGCTGCTGGTTGATTTGGCCCTGCAGGGGAAGACCGTTACCCGCTTGAAGGGCGGAGACCCGAGCGTGTTCGGGCGCGTCGGCGAAGAAGCTGAGCTACTCGTGCAGCACGGGATCGAATATGATATCGTGCCCGGGATTACGTCGGCTGTAGCGGTTCCGGCTTATGCGGGCATTCCGGTTACGCATAGGGACTTCAATTCTTCCTTCCTGGTTGTGACGGGTCATGAGCAGCCGGAAAAACTGGATACGACCATACACTGGGACAAAGTGGCGAATGCGGCGGACACGCTGATCTTCCTGATGGGCGTCGCCAAAATCCGCTACATCAGCGAGCAGCTGATTCAGCACGGCCGCTCACCCGCTACCCCGATTGCTCTTGTCCGCTGGGGGACGCGTCCGGAGCAAGAGACGCTGACTGGAACGCTGGCAACAATCGCGGATCAGGTGGAACAAGCGGATTTCAAGCCGCCTGCCGTCATTGTTGTCGGTGAGGTCGTCCGGTTGCGGGACAAGCTGAAATGGATGGAGAAGAAGCCCTTATTTGGCAAGCGGATATTAGTCACCAGAGCACGGGCCCAAGCGAGCGAACTCGTTGATCGCATTGCAGAACTGGGCGGCGAACCGATCGAATTCCCGGTTATCCAAATTCGGGAGCCAGCCGATCCGGCGGCATCCTCGCGACTGGATAATGCCATCCGCCAGGCTGACGGCTTTGATTGGCTGATGTTCACCAGCGCTAACGGGGTCTCGCATTTCTTCGACCGGATGGTGCAAGTAGGCGAGGATGTGCGCAAGCTGCATCGGGTCCGGATTGCAGCCGTCGGTCCCAAAACAGCGGAAGCTTTGCGCAACCGCGGCATTGTGGCGACGAGCCTGCCCGAGCAATATCAGGCGGAGGGGCTATTTGAGAGTCTGCTGCCAGAGCTTCAGGCTGGACAACGCGTGCTTCTTCCCCGGTCGGCGATTGCCCGGGCCTGGCTGCCGAAGGAATTGGTTAGGCTGGGGCTGGAGGTTGTCGAGGTCGACGTCTACGAAACCGTCACAAGCGCGGACGGTGCGGAAGTGGTGATCGATTTGCTGCTGAAGGGAAGCGTCGATTACATTACGTTTACCAGCAGCTCAACCGTGACGAATTTATGGAATGTGATATCAGCCTATCATGCCCATCCACTTGAACTGCTCAGCAAGGCCAAGGCTGTCTGCATCGGCCCGGTCACTGCCCAAACCGCAGCGGGCAAAGGCATCCCGGTTCATTGTGTAGCGCCCGAAGCTACAGTGGAAAGCATGCTGGCAACCATGATCGAGGATAGAGTGAACTAGGAGGCGTTGCGTCATGAGTTTTCCAGTTAGACGTCACCGCAGATTGCGCAGCTCGGCCACATTGCGCAATATGGTGCGGGAGACAAGCCTGTCTGTCAATGATTTGATTTATCCGATATTTGTAGCGGAAGGCAGCAACATTCGCGAAGAAATTCCGTCCATGCCAGGCATTTATCACTGGTCGCTTGATCGATTGGAAGAGGAGCTTCGGGAAGTGACGAAGCTGGGCATCCCTGCAATTCTTTTGTTCGGTGTACCGGCGGAGAAGGACGAGTGCGGCACTTCGGCCCATATGGAGTCGGGAATCGTACAGCGGGCGATCCGACTCATAAAAGAGAAGGCGCCTCATCTTCTTGTTGTTGCCGATACGTGCTTGTGCCAGTTTACCGATCATGGCCATTGCGGGGTTGTGGAGCAGCACGAGCATAAGGAAGCGACCGTGGACAACGACGCTTCGCTTGAGCTTTTGGTGAAAACGGCAGTATCCCAGGCGCAAGCGGGTGCGGATATTATCGCGCCTTCCAACATGATGGACGGCTTTGTTCAAGCGATTCGCAGCGGTCTGGACGAGGCAGGTTTTGAATCGGTTCCGATTTTGTCGTATGCGGTCAAGTACGCCTCCGCCTTCTACGGTCCGTTCCGCGATGCGGCACATTCCAGCCCGCAGTTTGGCGACCGCAGAACGTATCAGATGGACCCTGGAAATGCCAGGGAGGCCCTCCGTGAAGCGGAGTCCGACGTGGTTGAGGGGGCTGACATGCTGATGGTGAAGCCGGGCTTGGCTTATCTTGATATTGTGCGGATGCTGAAGGACCAGTTTGACCTGCCAGTAGCGGTCTATAATGTGAGCGCGGAATATGCGATGGTGAAGGCGGCGGCAGCCAATGGATGGATCGACGAAAAAGCCGTCATCCTCGAAACGATGACGGCGTTCAAAAGAGCGGGTGCAGATTTGATCTTGACATACTTTGCCAAGGATGTGGCGCGATTCCTTCGCGAGCCGTCCAACCAATGACAGGTATCAGCCTCTCAGTTTGCTCAAGTCCAAGGTAAAGCTGTCAGGATGTACGGTCAGCAGCCCTTTTTGCTCGAATTCCCGGATGACCTCTGTCAATACGTTCTTTTGCACGCCGGCCATCCGGGACAGCTCATCATAATTCAGCATCATCTTGATTTGAATGGTGTTGCCGTTGCGGATGCCGCTTCGATTTGCCAGTATGATTAAGTTTTTGACAAGGCGGGTGCGCGCGTCGAGGAAGGTCAAGTCATGCACGTGCTGATTCGTATCGCGCAGTCGCTTGGACAGCTCCTGCATAATGCCTAGAGAAATTTCAAAGTGCTGGCGCAATACGGCAAGGAAGTCTCTGGCCTGTATGCTGTACAACGTGGAGGTTTCTAGAGTTTGGGCGGATGCCGAACGAGGCTTGCCGTCAATGAGCGCCAGCTCGCCAAAGCTGTCTCCTGCTTTGAACGTCGTCAAGATTTTTTCTTCGCCTGAAGAACTGGACGTGTAAATTTTGACGCTGCCGCTCGCTACAATATAGAACACATTGCCTGGATCATTCTCATGAAAGAGGATCGTGCCGGGCTTATAAGAAGCGCGTGTGCTGATTTCGGCGATGTGCGCCAGCTGCTCCGGCTTCAGCTGCTGGAACAACGGGACAGACTGCAATAGTTCAATCAAGGGCGTAAGCCTCCATTATGTAATAATCTTCATTGTAGCACAGCACTATATGACAGGAAAGGCGGTTGTGACATGAACATGCAAGGGAAGCGGCTGACGGCGGCTTCAGAGGCAGCGTTTCAAGAAGCAAAAGCATACATACCCGGCGGGGTAAATTCCCCGGTTCGCGCATTCAAGTCCGTAGGGCTGAATCCGCTGTTTATTGAGCGCGGCGAGGGAGCGCGAGTATGGGACATCGACGGCAATGACTATTTGGATTATATCGGCTCATGGGGCCCGCTGATAGTCGGCCATGCGCATCCGGCAGTGGTGGAAGCGCTCGCCCGCACAGCTGCCCAAGGGACGAGCTTTGGCGCGCCAACGCTGCTCGAAACGGAAATGGCGAAGCTGGTATGCGAGCGCATGCCTTCAGTTGAGATTGTGCGGATGGTCAATTCCGGCACCGAGGCCACGATGAGCGCATTGCGATTGGCCAGAGGCTTCACCGGGCGGAACAAGATTGTGAAGTTCGAGGGATGCTACCATGGCCATGCCGATTCGCTGCTGATCAAAGCGGGTTCCGGCGTAGCTACTTTGGGGCTGCCTGACAGTCCGGGCGTGCCTGAGCAAATCGCTGCCCATACGCTGACTCTGCCCTATAATGATCTGGAAGCCGTGAAGCTGGCATTCGAGCGCTTCGGGGAAGAAATTGCAGGTGTCATCGTGGAACCGATTGCCGGCAATATGGGCGTAGTTCCGCCACAGCCCGGATTTTTGCCCGGTCTGCGCGCCATTACGGAGCAGTACGGCAGCTTGTTGATCTTTGACGAAGTCATGACTGGCTTTCGTGTTGGACTGCACAGTGCGCAGGGGCTCTACGGCGTCACCCCCGATTTGACCTGTATGGGAAAGGTCATCGGCGGGGGGCTGCCGGTAGGCGCGTATGGCGGCAGGCGAGATATTATGGAGCAGATGGCCCCAAGCGGACCGATTTATCAGGCAGGAACCCTGTCGGGCAATCCGCTCGCCATGGCGGCGGGTCTCGAAACATTAAAGCTCTTGGGCGAGCCGGGCGTTTATGAGGAGCTGGAACGGAAATCGGCTGCACTGGAGCAAGGATTTCTGGCGAATGCGGAGGAAGCGGGCGTTCCGAGCACGATCAACCGTGTCGGTTCGATGATTTGCCCGTTCTTTACAGAGCAGCGCGTTATCAATTACGACACAGCCAAGACAGCGGATTTGTCCTTGTTCAACCGATATTTTGCCGCTCTGCTGGACTTGGGCGTGTCGGTTGCACCTTCCCAGTTCGAGGGCATGTTCGTATCGACCGCGCATAGCGATGAAGATATTGCGTTTACGATTGAGGCGCACCGCAAGGCCTTGAAACAGCTTTAAGATGAAAGCGGCAGCAGCATGCCCCAAAAAGCTGCTGCTGTCGTCTTTTTCTACACGGTTTGACACTTGCCGACAACTTCCTTTCTCTGCTATGATGGTACATAGATATGACAAACTGATTGACAGACTGAATGATCTCATACATATAAGGGAAGGGTGCGGCTCATGATCCGGCCAGAACTGCTTTCGCATTGGCTGCAAGCAGCGAATGCGTCTACAATTGCAAACAACGCACACGATCCGATCGCATCCGAGGCAGGTTCATACACCGATTCGGAATTTGCCGCGTTGCTGGAACAGATGGCGAATGCCGAGGGACAAGCCGGCGGCTTGGAATCCGGTGTGCAGCCACAGCTGCGCGTAATCCCGGCCAAGCTTGCGCTGGAGGCGCTTGCGCGTCAGGTGCCGGTTACAACTTACTTGAGCTACGAGAGTGCAGGCGCCCGGGAGGCTGCAGCCCTGAGGGCGGCTGCGTCCTTCGCCCCCGCCTCATCCTCAAGCTTTCAGGCGAATATTGAAGCAGCAGCAGCCAGGCACGGCGTCAGCTCCCGCTTGATCGATGCCGTCATTCAAGTGGAATCCGCATACGATCCGCACGCCGTCTCTCATGCAGGCGCCAAGGGGCTGATGCAGCTGATGGATGACACTGCCCGCCAGGTGGGGGTTGCGAATGTGTTTGACCCGGTCCAGAACATTAACGGCGGCACTAGATTTTTGGCGGATCTGCTGCGCAAATATGAAGGCAATACCGCAGTGGCATTGGCAGCCTATAATGCAGGTCCCGGTCGTGTAGATCGGCTTGGCATTTCGAATGACGAGCAACTGTTTGCCCGCATAGATGAGCTGCCGGTGGAAACGCAAGGGTACGTCCGCAAGGTGCTCGGTATTTTGAATCGGGAATAATGTAAGTTGCAGGAAAATAGCTGCAGTCCAGCGGTCACTCCGCTGGGCTGTTTTTTTGTTGGTTTTCCTACGAACGGATACAATTCCTTTCCGGTTCCCGGCCAGCTGACATCGGTTGTCATAGGATTGTCAGAAACTCGTCCCGGTAATTGGTTGTGCGCCTGAATGAAAACGGTCATAATAAACAATAACAGACATTTTGAACCATAGAAACGGGGAAAGCGATATGCGTACAAACGAAGCTTTTTTGCAGGCGTGCCGCCAGGAACGGACATCACATGTGCCAGTGTGGTACATGCGGCAGGCAGGCCGCTACGATCCGGACTACCGCAAGATCAAGGAGAAGTACAGCTTGCTTGAAATTTGCAGGCAGCCCGAATTGGCCGCCGACGTGACGATGATGCCGGTGCGCAAGCTTGGCGTGGACGCGGCAATCTTGTATTCGGATATTATGAATCCTGTGGCGTCCCTTGGCATCCAATTCGACATTGTCAAGAATGTCGGTCCGGTGATAGACAATCCGATCCGAAGCAAAGCCGATGTGGATCGATTGAAGCCGATTGACGTGGATGGCGATCTGGGACATGTCATTGAAACGATCAGGCTGCTGGACAAGCAGCTTGAGGTGCCGCTTATCACGTTTGCCGGCGCTCCGTTCACGATAGCGAGCTATCTCATAGAAGGACGCCCGTCCAAAAATTATTTGCGGACGAAGGCGCTTATGTATGGAGAACCGGACGTGTGGCATGCGTTGATGGATAAGCTTGGCGATATGGTCATTGCCTATTTGCGCGCGCATATTGCGGCTGGAGCGGATGCTGTGCAGCTGTTTGACAGCTGGGTAGGCGCGCTTGCGCCCAGAGATTTCGAAGCTTTCGTCCTTCCTGTTATCCGGCGGATTTTCCACGAGCTGCGGGATTTGCCGCAGCCCAAGATTTATTTCCCCGGTGTAAGTTCAGGCGAGTTGTTGCCCTCTCTGCGTTCGCTGGAGGCAGACGTCATTGGCTTGGATTGGCGAGTCCCGCTCTCGAAGGGTCGCGAACGTCTTGGACATCGCTATGCCATCCAGGGAAATCTCGATCCGACGGTTCTGACCGCGCCTATGCCAGTTATCGAGCAGCAGGCCAGGAAAATCATTGATGAAGGCATAGAAAGCCCCGGCTTTATCTTCAACTTGGGCCATGGCCTGTTCCCGGAGGCTTCGTTGGACAAGCTGCGCGAGCTGACAGCTTTCATCCATGAATATTCCAGAGAGGCGTTGGCCCGTTCGACAGCCAAAGAAGGGAGCCTATGACAATGGCAGCACAGACAATCGGAGTATTGGTCATGTCCTATGGAACGCCGGAAAGTCTGGATCAAATCGAACCCTACTATACGCATATTCGCAGAGGAAGCCCGCCATCGCCGGAACAGCTGCAGGAGCTGACGGATCGCTACAAAGCGATAGTGGGAGGCGTATTTCCGCTGCGTGAAAATACGAATAGGCAAGTGCAGGCCCTTGAAGAGACGTTGAATGCCTCCGCTTCGGATTCCGTGCGCTTTGTGTGCTACCAAGGCTTGAAGCATGCCGCTCCGTTCATCGAGGACGGTGTTAAACAGATGGCGGCGGACGGCATTCAGCGCGCGGTGGGTATCGTTCTCGCACCGCATTATTCGGTGATGAGCGTAGGCGGTTATATCAAGCGCGCTAAGGAAGAAGCAGAGCGGGCGGGAATTGAATTAAGCTGCGTGCAGAGCTACCATCTGCATCCGCTGCTCATTGAGGCGCTTGCCAAGCGTGTGGAGCATGCGCTTGAACGGTTCCATTCCGAGGACAGAAATCGTGTGAAAGTGCTGTTCACCGCTCATAGTTTGCCTGAACGCATATTGGAAATGGGCGATCCTTATCCTGAGCAGCTGCTGGCCACTTCCCGCGCTGTGGCGGAGCGGACTCAAGTGAGCAATTGGGAATTCGCATGGCAGAGCGCCGGCCGCACTTCGGTTCCTTGGCTGGGGCCGGATATACTCGATGTGCTCGAGAAGCTTCACACCGAACAGGTTCGCGCGGTGCTCGTTTGCCCGGTTGGCTTCGTCTCGGACCATCTGGAAGTGTTGTATGATCTGGACATTGAAGCGAAGCAAACGGCGAAGCGTCTGGACATGCATCTCGAACGGACGGAGTCGCTCAATACCGATCCATTGTACATGCAGGTGCTGGCTGATGCTGTGACCGAGCAACTGGCAAAGGGATGAGCAGGATGGAACGCGCAACGTCGAAAAAAATCGTGATTGCAGGGGCCGGGATCACCGGGTTAAGCGCGGCTTATTACTTGTTGGAGGCGCTTGGGAAGCAGGATCGGCATGCGGAGATTTTGATTCTGGACAAGGCGGATAGGCCCGGAGGCAAAATACGCACATTGCGCCGCGACGATTTCGTCATTGAACGCGGGCCCGACTCATTCTTATCACGCAAGCTGCCCATCATCGAGCTGACCCGATCGCTTGGCATCGAAGATGAACTGGTGCCGATGAATCCGAAAGCGCAAAAAACATATATTCTTCATCATAAGCGGCTGCACAGCATGCCGCCTGGTCTTGTTCTGGGCATCCCTACGAAGATGTCCCCTTTTTTGAAGACGGGCCTTGTATCGCCGTCAGGCAAGCTGCGGGCCGCAATGGACTTGCTGCTGCCCAGGAGGCAAGGGGATGGCGATGAGTCGCTCGGGGACTTTCTGGAGAGACGATTGGGCAAAGAGGTGCATGAGCATATTGCGGAACCGCTGCTGGCTGGCATATATGCCGGGGATACGCGCTCATTGAGTGTAAAGGCGACATTTCCGCAGTTTCATCATATTGAGCGAACCTACCGCAGTCTCATACTCGGAATGGCCCAGAGCCGCAAGCAAACGCAAGCGTCTATGGAGCTTCCGCCGATTGCCAAGCAGAGCATGTTTTTGAATTACCGCAATGGCCTCGGCTTCTTGATTGAATCTCTTGTCGAACATCTTAAGGACAAAGCCGAGTTTCGATATGGGACATCAGTGGAGTCACTGGATCGGGTGAAGGATGCGGAAGGCAGACAGCAGTACTTGCTTGGGCTGAACAACGGGGAGAGCCTGACGGCAGATGCTGTCATTATGGCTATGCCAGCCTATGAAACGGCCGGCATTCTCAAGCGGGTTGCAGAGATTCAAGCGCTCCAGAGCATTCGTTATGTTTCGGTGGCCAATGTCATATTGGCGTATGATCGCCCGGAAGCGAAGCTGAAAATGGACGGTTCAGGGTTTCTTGTCCCCCGCAAAGAAGGACGCTTTATTACTGCGTGCACCTGGACATCGTCCAAATGGCTGCATGCGGCGCCCCAGGGCAAACTGCTTTTGCGCTGTTATGTGGGGCGAGCCGGGGAAGATGCGTGGCAGCATATGAGCGATGAAGAGATTGTTGCGGGTGTTCGCCGCGAGCTGAGCGAGCTGCTCGACTTTGACCTGGCTCCGCTGTTTGTTGATGTGAATCGGTGGATGAAGGCAATGCCGCAGTACCCGGTAGGTCATTTGGAACAGATGAAGAAAGCCGAGCATGCGCTCGCCGAGCAGCTGCCTGGTGTAGTGCTGGCTGGCTCCGCCTATTACGGCGTGGGCATACCGGATTGCATTCAAAGCGGCCGAGCAGCTGCCGGGAAGCTCGCTGCCCTATGGAGCGAATCATGAAGAAAGCAGCCGTTCCCTATGAGCGAAGAGGAGAATGGGCGGTGCTGCCGGCTTCCCGGGCAGACGCGGCCCCCATTCCGGACAAATTGCAGAAGCAGCTCAAATCTGCCGGCGAATGGGTGGAGCAGGCAGGGAGGCTGCATATTCGGCTGTTCCCTGCCGAATCTCTGCGCTTCTCCCCGGTCTGGGCAGCGATTGACATCTTGTACGAGGATGATTTCTGTCTGGTTGCGAACAAGCCTGCCGGGATGGCCGTCCACCCGACTGCGCCAGATGACGCAGCGATTACGCTGGCCAATGCGGTTGCCGCCCATTATGAAAGCACCGGCCAAGCGGTCCGTGTCCGTCACATCCATCGATTGGATGCCGACACGACCGGGCCGGTGCTTTATGCGAAAAATCCGCTTGCCCAGCATCGGCTGGATGAGGCGATGCGGCAGAAGCAGATAACGCGGATGTATCTCGCGCTTGTTCATGGCCGCCCCCGCGAGCATAAAGGGACGATCAACGCTGCGATCGGCAGGGATCGCCATCACCCCAAGCGGCGGCGGATATCCCCTGCCGGTCAGCCGGCCGTCACGCACTTTACCGTGGTGGAATCGTTTCGTTCGGCCGCTCTGCTCCGCTTGCAGCTGGAAACCGGACGCACCCATCAAATTCGCGTACATGTGAGCGCTCAAGGCCATCCGATTCTCGGCGATCTCCTGTATGGCGGCAAACCTATGGCAGGCCTGGCGCGCCAGGCGCTGCATGGAGCGCAGCTGGCATTCCCCCATCCATGGACGGGCGAGCCAATTGCAGTAGAGGCTCCCATGGCTGCCGACATGCAGCAGGCACTGAACGCGCTGCGCGGGCAGATGGATTAGAGACCCATCAAAAACTGCATTTCCTTGCTGCTGAACCCTCTCAACTGCTCGTGTCCAAAGTCCGGGTAGATTTCGAGCCGCTTCGGCGCATTGATTTTGTTGAACGCCGCGAATTGAGTGGATGGGGGACAGATCGCATCCATCAGGCCCACGGCCATCATGACCTCCCCCTTGATGCGCGGCGCCAAAAATTGCACGTCTATGTAGCCCAGCTTGGTGAAAATTTCATCCTCCCGTTCATGCTGCGGATCGAAATGACGGAAGTACGTACGCAGCTCCTCATAGGCATTGACATCCAAATCCATCTCCCAGACCCGCCGATAATCGCACAGGAACGGATACACAGATACCAGACGCTTGATCTTTGGCTCCAGCGCTGCACAGACCAAGGCGAGCGCGCCGCCTTGCGAGCCGCCCATTGCGCCTACACGCTCCGGATCAACCTCAGGCATGGACATGGCAATACCCGCGAGCTGGGCCGTATCGAGGAATATGTGCCGGAACAGTAAATGGTCAGGATGGTCGCTAAGACCTCGAATAATGTGGCCGCGCAGCGTATTGCCCTTGACGCCGCCCGTATCCTCCGAATACCCTCCCTGACCGCGGCAATCCAAGGCAAATACCGAGTAGCCCAGTGCGGCATAGGACAGCTTCTCCGGCCATTCCCCCGCATGCGCGGAATAACCGTGAAATTGCAGTACAGCCGGATGCGGCCCTTTCTGGTTTTTCGGCCGAACATACTTGGCATGTATTCTTGCTCCCCGTACGCCAGTGAAATACAAGTCGAAGCAATCGGCGACCGGGTTTTCGAAATCGCTTGGCACGAGCTCAATCTGCGGATCAACCGCTTTCATTTCCGCGATGGCTCGATCCCAGTAAGCATCGTGATCGTCAGGCCGAGGATTGATGCCCTGGTATGCGTAAAGCTGTTCTAACGGCATATCTACGAGTGGCATTGGTAATCTCACCCTTCCTTATACAATTCGTTTTTCTAACAAAAGTAGAATGGGGACATGCAGGCTCTCCCCGCTGCTACCAGTATATCATTTGGAAGATGGGGAAAACAGCATTCCTCGTGCAGAAGCATAAAAAAAAGGCATGGACGTTGGGCGGGTACATATACATATATCGAGTAAGCAACTACCGAAGGGAGGATTTTCCGTGGCGGAACAAGCATCCGGCTTGAGATTTGATATTTATGAGCGGGTTCCCCTCAATCAGGAATTGAACGGACTGGAAGATCTGGATCAGCTCGAGCTAATACCGAATATTGAAGTGCGTTCTGAAGGAGAACAAGCAGTCCTGAACGGGAGCTTGAGGCTGGAGGCACAATTGGCATCCAACGGCGCGATAAGCGGTCCGACATTTGAACATGACATTCCTGTTGAAATTACGCTGCCCATGGGCCGTATTTCGGACCTGGAGCAGGTCGGTGTAGAAATCGAGCATTTTGATGTAGACCTGGCTTCGGGCCGCAGTTTGAACGTAACGGGTGTATTGCTGCTGAAAGGGGTGGAAGTAGCAAGGGGCGGTAACGAACAGCAATGGGCGGATGCGGAGCAGGAGGAAGTGTTCGTGTACAATGCCGCAAAGGCGGATCAGGAAGAGCAGGCACACATCAGCGCTGCCGGACACAGGGGGCAGAATGAGGAGGTCGGTGCAAAGGAAGAGCAAGCGGAAACGCTGTCGGCAGGTTCGCTGTTTGCTTCAGCACAATCGGTCGGTCAAGATGTGAGCGAACAGGGAGAGAAGGCGCAGCAAGAAGCCGATGCCCTCCGCGAGCCGAAGATAGCATTTTCCAGCAAGCCTGCCGATGAAGAGACAGCCGGACAGGAGCAGGAACAGGCGTTGTTTAGCCAGCCGCTACCGAACCTGTCTCCAGAAGAATATGTCTACGCTGCAGAGGAAGCGCCTCAGCCGCAGCAGCAGGTACCGCAGGACATTCCGGTTCAGGAATCCGTCCCGGCGACAGACCAGTTGGAATGGAAGAAGCTGTTCCTGTCCAAAAATCAAGACGACCACCCGTTTTCGAGAATGCGCATGTGCATCGTGCAGAAGGAAGAAACATTGGACGATATCGCTGCGCGTTATGAAATGAACCCTCGGGAAATTTTGCTTTGCAATCGGCTTTCCGAAAGCCAGAGCGTATATGAGGGGCAGATTATATACATTCCGAAATAATGGTCCGGGAGCTATGAAAGGATTAGATGAAAGCCTCTGCGCTGCAGACGGCTTTTTTTCTTCTTGCGCCAAAGGGATAGGGGAAAAAGGATTTCGTTCCGAGGAATGGCGGTTGAATTTAATTGGCTGTTCATGATTTTTAATGATTTCCTAATAAACAGATCACAGCCTTCTAAAATTTAAAGTTTATATTAATCATGCAGGCATATTCAGCGAAAGGAAGTGTTCGTATGAAGAAAGCAAACATGATAGCGAGAACAGGGGCAGCGATTGCGATTGCGGTGATGGTGCTGGCGGCTGCAGGCTGTGGAGGAGAAGCTGACCCGGTGATAGATGATGGGCCAACTCCGCAAAATCAGGAGCAGATTCCTGATGATGGCCTGATGGATCCTAGCATGGTGCCTTAATGAAGAGGCGATTACACATCTAAGAGAAAGCAGCATCGTCTGTTGACGGAGGTTTAGTGGGAATGCGGCAAACAGAAGCTGCCCGCTCGCGCATGAAGGCGGGGGCAGCTTCTTTTTTTTTTACGTCTAGATTACATCCAGCAAAATCCCGATATACACAAGAACCAAAGCGAAACAAATAAAGACGTCAATCGGAGTCGGCAAGATGAGCGTGCGAAAAAACTGTATGCAAATAAGGGGGAACAGGACCGCCTTCGCTGTATATCGGATTTTGAGCCACCAGCGCCACATGGCATACTCTCCTTCAACGCATAGATTGTTGTTTTTTTTGGCCTATCCCATGTTTATGATTCGGTCCATTTCGGTTATGCTAGTACTAGCATATTTTCCTGCTATCATATTGACGTGTCGCAGCATCATAGGTATGATATTTCTTAACGACTACGAAAGGGAGTAGTACGCAGCAGAGCCCTTCAGAGAGTGGAATCCGCGGAGGCTGGAAGGTTCCACAGGACGCGAACTGCGGAAGTCGCCCTGGAGTTGCTTGCGCAAAATCGCAAGCCGGCAAGCGGCCGTTATCCGTGATGAGTGCCGTGCCAGCGGTGAACACCGGCTGACGCGGAATAAAGGTGGTACCACGGAAGCGAGCTCTTTCGTCCTTTGCGGCGGAAGGGTTTTTTTATTGATAGCGCAACATGTGGCGTAAAGAAAAAAGGAGGAGCTAGAGCGATGAGTGAAACGAAGTCAGACCAGCTGGCGCAGCAGGAAACAACCATGCCGACTACTTATGATCCGAAGGATGCCGAGCGAAAGTGGTCGGCATTTTGGGAGGATAATGCGTTCTTTCAGGCAGGCAATCGCCCCGATGCCGAGGCGTACACGATTGTCATTCCTCCCCCGAACGTTACCGGCATGCTGCACATTGGCCATGCGCTTGATTTCACCCTGCAGGATATTCTGATCCGCATGAAGCGGATGCAGGGCTACGATACTTTGTGGCTGCCTGGCACGGACCATGCCGGCATTGCGACGCAGACGAAGGTCGAGCAAAAGCTGCGCGAGGAAGGACAAACCCGTTACGACCTGGGCAGGGAAGCCTTCTTGGAAAAGGTCTGGGAGTGGAAGGAGCATTATGCCGGCACGATTCGCGAGCAGTGGAGCAAGATGGGCTTGTCGCTCGATTATTCCCGTGAGCGCTTTACGCTGGATGAAGGGCTGAGCCGCGCCGTGCGCGAAGTGTTCGTGCGCTATTATGAACAAGGTCTCATCTACCGCGGCAACTATATTATCAACTGGGACCCGGCCGCGCGAACAGCGCTGTCGGACATTGAAGTAGAGTACAAGGAAGTGCAGGGCAAGCTGTACCATCTGAAATATCCGCTGAAGGACGGCAACGGCTCCATCACGGTGGCGACAACCCGTCCGGAAACGATGCTTGGCGATACCGCGGTAGCTGTTCACCCGGATGATGACCGATATCGCCATCTGATCGGGAAGATGCTGGTGCTGCCGATTATAGGCAGGGAAATTCCAATTATCGGCGACGAATACGTAGAGAAGGAGTTCGGAAGCGGTGCGGTGAAGATTACGCCGGCGCATGATCCGAACGACTTCGAGGTGGGGAATCGCCATGATTTGCCGCAGGTGCTGGTTATGGACGAGAGCGGCAAGATGAACGTGAATGCCGGTCCTTACCAAGGCCTGGATCGTTTCGAATGCCGCAAGCAGCTTGTTGCAGATCTGCAGAAGCAAGGGGTGCTGGTGCAGATCGAGGAACACGTTCATCAGGTCGGCCACAGCGAAAGAAGCGGCGCGGTCGTCGAGCCTTATTTGTCCACCCAATGGTTCGTGAAGATGAAGCCGCTGGCCGAAAAGGCGATTGAGATGCAAAAAGCCGGGAAAGGCGTGCGTTTCGTTCCGGAGCGCTTCGAGAAGGTATATCTGCAATGGATCGAAAACGTGAGGGATTGGTGCATTTCCCGCCAGCTGTGGTGGGGGCATCGCATCCCGGCCTGGTACTGCGAGTCTTGCGGCCACACTCTTGTAGCCGTAGACGATCCTGCGCAGTGCTCCAGCTGCGGCAGCACCAAGCTGGCGCAGGACGAGGACGTGCTGGATACGTGGTTCAGCTCGGCGCTGTGGCCTTTCTCCACGCTGGGGTGGCCGGACGACACGGCGGACATGAAGCGCTATTACCCGACGAATGTCCTTGTCACCGGCTATGACATTATTTATTTCTGGGTGTCCCGGATGATCTTTTCCGGATTGGAATTTACGGAACAGGCGCCTTTCCGGGATGTCTTGATCCACGGTCTTGTACGCGATGCGGAAGGCAGAAAAATGTCCAAGTCGCTCGGCAACGGTGTCGACCCGCTTGAAGTCATCGACAAGTACGGAGCCGATGCGATGCGGTACATGATTTCTACCGGCAGCACGCCGGGTCAAGACTTGCGCTTCCGCTGGGAGCGGGTGGAGCAAGCCCGGAACTTTGCCAACAAAATTTGGAATGCGTCCCGCTTTGCGCTGATGAATCTCGGGGACTTCCGCCACGAGGACATCGATCTGAGCGGAGAGCTGACGACAGCGGATCGCTGGATCTTGCATCGATTGAACGAAACGGCGGGAACGGTCACCCGGCTGATGGACCAGTACGAGTATGGGGAATCGGGCCGGGCGCTCTACGATTTCATCTGGGACGATCTCTGCGACTGGTACATTGAATTTGCCAAGCTCAATCTGTACGGCGATCAAGCAGAGGCCAAACGGAAGACACAATCGGTCTTGGCTTACGTATTGGATCAGACGATGCGCCTGATGCATCCATTCATGCCGTTTATTACTGAAGAAATCTGGCAGCACTTGCCGCACGAGGGCGTAACGGTATCTCTGGCATCCTGGCCTCAGCCGGACGCGCGCTGGGAAGCGCCGGAGGCTGTGAAGGAAATGGAATTGCTGATGGACTTGATTCGCGCGGTGCGCAATGTGCGTGCCGAGGTCAATGTGCCGATGAGCAAGAAGATCGAGCTGATGATCAAGCCGGGACAGGCTGACGTGCTTGCCTTGATTGAGAAGAATCGATCCTTTGTCGAGCGCTTCTGCGGAACGTCCAGTCTGGAGGCAAGCGAACAGCTGACCCCTCCGGACAAGTGCATGACTGCGATTGTGACTGGAGCCGAGCTTTACTTCCCGCTCGCCGGCCTGATCGACATTGAACAGGAAATCGGCCGCTTGGAGAAGGAATTGAAAAGCTTGACTGCGGAAGTGGAGCGCGTGGACAAGAAGCTGGCGAACGAGGGCTTTATGGCGAAAGCGCCGGAAGCGGTTATTGCGGAAGAGAAGGAAAAACGGGCTATGTACGCGGAGAAAAGAGATAAAGTACTGGCGCGCATCGCAGAACTGAAGGGTTGAGTGGAAAGATGACAGAGCAAACAGAGATGGACAACCATCGCGACACAGAGACAGCACGATTCCAAAGCTATGACGAGGCCGTTGACTGGATCACCGGGTTGATCAGCTTCGGAATTCGCCCGGGACTAGGCCGCATGGAGCGGATGCTTGATCGGTTGAACCATCCGGAGAGACGGTTGAAGTTTATCCATGTCGCGGGAACGAACGGCAAAGGCTCCACCTGTGCATTTCTGGCGAATGTTCTGCGCAAGGCAGGGTATGACGTGGGGATGTTCACTTCGCCTTATATGGAGCGCTTCACAAGCCGCATTCAGTACAACGGACAGGATATTCCGGATGAGGAAGTGGTGCGCATCGCGAATCGACTGAAGCCGCTTTACGACGAATTGGCTGCAAGCGATCTCGGTGCGCCGACGATGTTCGAGGTCTGCACATTGCTGGCAATTGTGTATTACGCTACGGTGTCTTATCCGGATTATGTGGTATGGGAGACCGGGATGGGCGGCCGCCTGGATTGCACGAATGTAGTTATGCCGGTCGTTTCCGTTATCACGAATGTAGGGCATGACCACACGGATGTGCTGGGAGAGGATTTGACGGCGATTGCCGGAGAGAAGGCGGGCATTATTAAGCCGGGCGTACCGGTCATCAGCGCCGTAAGCCAGCCGGAAGCCGTAGCGGTCCTGGAAGAAGTCAGCAAGGCGAACAAAGCGAAGCTGTACTTGATGAATAGAGATTTCGCTGTATCGGGCACGGCGGTCAAGGAGGATCAGCAGAAGTTCGCATTCACCGGACCTTATCGCCAGCTTTCCGATGTAGAGATTGGCTTGAATGGGCTGCACCAGATCGACAATGCCGCCGTCGCCTTGATGACGCTGGAGGTGCTTCGTCAGTTCTACGCGCTCGTTGTGGATGACGACGTGCTGCTGGAAGGATTGGCCGAAACGAGATGGCCGGGGAGAATGGAGCTGCTTCAGCACCATCCGCGGCTGCTGGTGGACGGCGCGCATAATCCGGAAGGCGCGGCGCGGCTTGTTGAAACGCTGCAGCAGGTTTATTCGTATCGAAAGCTTAGGCTGATGCTCGGTTTGCTGGAAACGAAGAATCATTCCGAGTATTTGGAACATATACTACCAATAGTGGATACGATCGTGATCACAGAGCCGGCTTTCCGCAAAGCCAGAAGTGCGGACTCGCTGGAACAATCGGTGCAAAGCTGGGTACAGCGGACGGGCCGCCCGCTTGAGGTTATTAAAGAAAGCGATTGGAAAGCTGCGCTGGCTCGCTTGACATCTTCCACGGCAGAAGACGACTTGGCAGTCGTTACCGGCAGTCTGTATTTAATCTCGGATGTACGCGCATGGGTGCTCGGTGGAGGCGAATCTGAAAAAGGCTGGTGATAGCGAGTTGAAAGCATCGGAACACGTACATTTTATCGGAATCGGCGGCTACGGCATGAGTGCAATCGCCAGAGTGATGCTGGAAATGGGGTATCAAGTTTCAGGCTCTGACGTGGCGCGCCAGGAATTGACAGATAAGCTGGCGTCCAAGGGGGCGCGGGTATTTATCGGCCATGAAAAGGATAATGTGCAGGGCGCGGACATCGTTGTCTATTCGACTGCGCTCTCCAAAGATAATGTGGAAATTGCGGAAGCGGAGAGGCTGCAAATTCCGGTGATTCATCGTTCCCAGATGCTGGCCCGCTTGATGAATGCCAAGAAAGGGGTTGCGGTGGCCGGCGCCCATGGCAAGACGACCACCTCTTCCATGATTGCGCTCGTTATGGAACGCTGCGAACAGGACCCGACCTACATTATCGGCGGGGAGATCATGAATATTGGCAGCAACGCCAAAGCCGGCAGCGGAGACTATGTCGTAGCGGAAGCGGATGAAAGCGACGGCTCTTTCTTGCAATATCGCCCTCATTTGGCTGTTGTCACCAATGTGGAGGCGGACCATCTGGAAAATTACGATGGCAAATTTGAAAATCTGAAGCAGGCTTACGTGAAATTTCTCAGCCAGATTCGTTCGGACGGCAAAGCGATCGTGTGCGCGGATGATCCGTATATTCAGGAGATGCTGCCCAACATCACCAGCGACACGATCACGTTCGGCATCAGGCAGCATGCCGACTATACAGCGGCCGACATTAAGCTGGGCGATCGCAAGGTCACCTTCTCGGTCTGGCACAGCGGCGTCAAGCTGGGAGAGATGAAATTATCGGTTCCTGGCATGCATAATGTGTACAACGCTCTGGCTACGACAATCGTTTGTCTGCAGGCGGGGATTCCATTTGCGGATATCGCCCAGGCCATTCAGGAATTCCGGGGCGCCAAGCGGAGGTTTCAAGTGCTCAGCGAATCGGATGATGTGCTTGTGATTGACGATTACGCCCATCATCCGACAGAGATACAGGCAACGATAACCGCAGCAAAAGCTACAGGCAAACGGATCATTGCTGTCTTTCAGCCTCAGCGCTATACCCGTACTTTTTTCCTGCTGGATTCGTTCAGCCGTTCCTTCGGGGAAGCGGATGAGGTGATTATCACTGACATATACTCGCCGGCAGGCGAGCAGCAGATTGAAGGAATCAGCTCGGAGAAGCTGACCGCGTTGATCCGCGAAAACAGCAATTCGAATGTCCAGTTCATCGCGGCCAAGGAGGAAGTGCTGGCCTACCTGCTGGACCATGTGAAGAGCGGCGATCTGGTCATTACGATGGGCGCGGGGGATATCTGGAAGGTGTCGCATGAGCTGGCCAAGCGGCTGGAAGAAGCGGCCGCCCGTTAATGGGCAGCGGACAGGGAAGGGAAGCGGACAGGATCGCTTCTCTTCTTTTTTTTGTTGCGGCTTCAGGCATTGCTGCTGTGCAGCGCAGAACGATTCTCAAACAGGGGGTCAACTCTCTTAAAATCAGTGACATATTGCAGCGGAAGCTCTCATAGTCTAGTAACAAGTACATGGACAAGGAGAGAATCCGATGAGCAAAGCTAGAATTACATATCGCTTCGACAAACACGGCAATCGGGATCAGGATGATGCGGTCATTGTGCCGATTCACGAAGAACCGGAGACGGCGATGAAACCGCAGAGCGGCGCGAACCGGCATACTTCTGCACGCGCGGAAGCGGACAAGCAAGGAAGGGATGACAGCTCCGCAACCGCATCGTCGCCCGGGCCTTCATTAAATGAATTCACGCAGGATTTCGGGAGCTGGACGAGCCCGTTCGATGCGGAGGTCGAACGACTGGAGCGCATCATTCGCGGCGATGATGAAGGCGCGAAGCCACACAGCATGGCGCAGCAAGCCGGGTCCAATGCCAATCGTCAGGCATCGCAGGATGGCGGCCCTGCGGCTGAGCATTGGGATACAGGCTGGTTGAACGGGGAGACAGGGTATATGCGCGATCCGAAATTCGAAGGGCCGATCGTTACCGACGACGCGCATTTGCCGTATCGGCATTCTCGAAAAGGCACGCCGTGGCTAAGACTGATTGCGTCCGTTACAGGCGCTGTGGTTACGGGTATTGTGCTCGGGCTGTTCGTTCTGACTGTTTTTACGAATGGCGGCAGCTCTGAACCGCTGCCGACAGACGCAGAGCAAACGCCCGAATCGGATACGGGAGCATCGCCGCAAACTCCGCCAGTCGAAGTGAATTTCGGGGACGGCTCGAACGACGGCAACGGGACAAATGACGGGCAGCATGCAGAGGCTGTGCCGCCAGCTTCGGATGCGGCTTGGAACGCGGTCACTGTCCCGGGCGGCTCCTATCATATGATTCAGTACGGGGTATTCAGCTCGAGGGAGGGTGCGCAGACGGCAGTACAAGAACTGAGCGACCTGGGCTTGGCGGGGGCGTTTGGGAGCCACGATGGCAATTGGTATGTGTATGCGGGCGTATCAGAAGACAAGGACGATATTCTGGGGCTTGCCCAGCAGTTGAAGCAGAGAGACTTTGATATTTATGTCAAGCAGATCGATATCCCGTCCGTTGACCGGCTGCAGTGGCAGGGAGAAGATGCAAGCAAAGTCACGTCGTACTTTGAACAAGCACAAGTGCTGGTTTCCAAAGTGAGCGCAATATCCATGCTGCATTTGCAAGAGGCACAGCCGGCGGGGCTGGAATCAACCTCACTCGACTCGATTGCGGGAACGCATCAACAGATGATGCTCATGTCGTCGCAAATTTCCGGCGGTTTTGAAGGGGCGGAAGCGACGCGCTTCCAGACGATGAATAATGCGTTAAATACAGCGGTAGAGTCGATGAACGCGTATGACCGCAATCCATCCCGCTCTTATTTATGGCAGGCACAAACGGCCATTATGCGTTTTTTGCTGGAGCATCAGCAGCTCGTTCAAAACGCTGTATAATGGCACAAAAAAGGCTGCAGCCCGGAAAAGAAGCTCCGGTTGCAGCCTATATGTGTTAGGTGATTCGCTACGCCATCAAAATTGCTGCAGGTAACGATCGAAAACAACGGCCATTTGGGCGCGTGTCATCACTTGGTCCGGTCCGAACAGATGAGGCTCGATGCCATTGATTAATGCGGCCCGCGCCATGCGATAGACCGAATCGGCGAACCAAGTCTGCGCCGGGACATCAGCAAATGCCAGATCAGGTACAAGCTCACCCGCCCCGCTTTGCTCGATTGCTTGTTTCTCCTGCGCTTGCCAGATCCGATCAAACAACACACTCATTTCAGCACGGGTTATCGTTTGATCCGGCCGGATTGTCCCATCCGGATATCCTTCCAGAAAACCAGTCGATACAGCGGTTTCAAGCAAGGCATATGCCCAGTGGGATTCAGACAGATCTGTAAATGTCCTGGCTTGTCCATCATAACTGGAATCGGCGATCGGTTGTTCACTTTCTTCGTCGGCCACAGTCTCATGGTCGTATGTAGCATCCACAATACTGTCTTGTTCTGCCATATTGGCTGAAGGATCGCTGGCGATCAACAGTGTCTGCTTCTTAGGCGTGACCGTCGAGGATTCGTTTTCTTCGCTCTTCTCCATGGCTTGCCAATCATGAGCATCGCCAGCCTCCCCATCCATTGCCGGAGGTTCCGTGGAAGCTTGCTGCAGGCTGTTCAGATCGAAGATGCGATCGGCCAAGGCCAAAAATTCTGCCCTTGTTATCCCTCGGTTGGGCTCAAACTTTCCATTGTTCCCTGCTACAAGCCCCTCTTCTTTAAGCCGAACGATGGCACCGCTTGCCCAATGGCCGGCGATGTCTGCGAAACCGATAGGCAGGAAACGGGCAATGCCTTCGGCGATCGCTTCGGCGAAGCTGATCTTCGCCCATTCTGAGGCCAGCAGCGCCGCATCCTGCGGATTGCTCAAGAAGGCGGTTTCTACCAGAATGCTGGGCATTTTGCCAGAGCGAACAACGTAGGCTGCGCTCGGAACCAGGCCGCGGTTTTGCGTTCCGACCGATCTGACCATCTCATCGAGCACATACGACGCGAGCGCTTTGCTTTGCGGCGTGAGCGCGCTCATTTCCGGACTGGCGGGATAGTTGGCCTGAGGATAGTTTCGGTCGTAATAGAGTACCATGGAGCCGCGTACAGTTGAAGATGGGTGAGCATTTGCGTGAATGGATACGAAGATATCCGCTTGCTCGCGATTCGCATGTTCGACCCTTTCCTGCAGCGTCAAATAAATATCGTTGTCTCGGGTCATTGCGACAGTGTAGCCTTTGTTGATCAATGCTTGCTTCAGCTTAAGGGCAATGTCCAGATTTACATCCTTCTCCCGCAGCTGATTAACGCCGATTGCCCCGGGATCCCTGCCGCCGTGGCCTGGATCGACGATTACCTTAGCAGCATCGACCTGGGTGCAGAACAGCATGGCAGAAACTCCCACTGCAGCAGCTGCCTTCATCCATTTTCCCATCATGCGTCTATCATCCTCCCCTATCATTGTACTGGGTTGGGATAGAAAAAGTTGCAGGGAAATAGTGGCTAATGTAAAATAGAAAAAAAGAACATATATTCGCATGCTGGGGTCCTCAGCTTTGTTTTTCCGGCAGTACGTTTTTTATCAATAAGCACCGGGGAGGAAGTTTGGCTTTGAAGAAAAACACATTCACGCTGCTCTTTTTTTTGGCCATAGGCTTACTGGTTGCAACGATTATTTCGGAATTGCTGACGCCCGTTAGGGCGTTGTCGTTTCTAACGAAATCCGCGGCAATCACATGGGAGCCTAAAGCAAATTTCCAAGTCATTCAATATGATCTTTACATTCAGGTTAAACTGAATTTGATCAGCATTTTCGGTTTGATCGCTGCTTTCTGGTTTTATCGCAAATTATAGACGAAGGGGAATCGCGATGAAGATTACAGCAGACAGGCCGCTGATCCTGGCCTCCTCATCACCTCGCAGGCAGGAATTGATTCGAATGTTCCACTTGCCTGTACGAATAGAGCCGACAGACGTAGATGAAACAATGCCGCCGGGAGCCTCGCCGGTAGACACGGTCGAGCAGCTTTCCCTGCGTAAGGCGGATGCGGCAGCGGCAAGGTGCAGGAACACTGGCCAGGATGGCATCGTGATCGGCTCCGACACGGTGGTCGCCATTCAAGGCACGGTATTGGGGAAACCGACCGATGAGCAGGAAGCCGCAGCCATGCTCCAGCGTCTTCAAGGCCAATGGCATGAAGTGTATTCCGGTATTGCCTGCATTGATTTGAAGCAGGGGACGAGGAGCGTTCGCCATCGCAGCACCCGCGTCCATATGAAGCCCTTGTCTGATGCTCAAATCCGCAGTTACGTTGAAACAGGAGAACCGATGGACAAGGCGGGAGCCTATGCGATTCAGGGAAGAGGCGCACTGTTTGTGGACCGGATTGAAGGATGCTATTTCAATGTTGTAGGGTTGCCTTTGTCGCTGCTTGCAGATATGCTGGACGAATTGGAATAAGTGTCGGTAGAGACACTGGGAGAGAGGGGATTTCATGTCAACTGCCATGATGCTTAGAGAGCTTCCTGCCGGGGAGCGGCCGAGGGAGCGGATGCTTGCTTCCGGCGAACAGGCTTTGGCCAATGCGGAGCTGCTGGCCATACTGATTCGAACAGGCACGCAGTCGGAATCAGCCATTGCGCTGGCTCAGCGTCTGCTGCGAGAGGCAGAAGGACTGCACAATCTTGTGGATATGAGTGTGGAGCAACTGACGGCCATCAAGGGAATTGGCACAGCCAAGGCCCTGCAGATCAAGGCGGGCATTGAACTGGGCAAGCGTCTTGCGCGCACGGCGAAGAAGAACGCCTTCCGCATACATTCCCCGCAGGATGTGGCAGATTATATCAAGGAAGATGTCCGATATTTATGCAATGAACACTTTATTTGCCTGTATTTGAACACGAAGAATGGCGTTATTGGACATGAGACGCTGTCTGTTGGCAGTCTGAATGCGTCGATTGTGCACCCGAGAGAGGTGTTTCGGGCGGCGATGAAGCGGGCATGCGCTTCGATCATCTGCGTGCACAATCATCCTAGCGGAGATCCGACTCCGAGTCCGGAGGATATCCAGATCACTAGGCGCCTCGCTGAAGCGGGTCAAATCGTCGGAATAGAGCTGCTTGACCACGTCATTGTAGGCGATCAAGATTTTATCAGTTTGAAGGAGCAAGGCTTGTTATAATATAATGGGAACACAGACCGCAACGAAATATACAGACGGCTTGCCGAAAGACAGGAAGGGGATTAACCATGTTCGGTGGTTTTACAAAAGATTTAGGCATTGATTTAGGGACAGCCAACACACTGGTGTATGTAAAAGGCAAAGGCATAGTCGTCAGGGAACCTTCGGTAGTAGCATTGCGAACTGACACGAAGACGATAGAAGCTGTCGGCGAAGACGCCAAGAAGATGATCGGCCGCACGCCGGGCAATATTCGGGCGGTCAGACCGATGAAGGACGGCGTCATCGCCGATTTTGAAACGACGGCTACGATGATCAAGTATTTTATCCGCAAAGCGCAAAAGCAGCGCATGCTGTTTCCAAGACACCCGGATGTTATGGTTTGCGTGCCTTCCGGTATTACAGCGGTGGAGAAGCGGGCGGTCGAAGATGCAACCCGCCAGGCTGGAGCCAAGCAGGCATTTACGATTGAAGAACCATTCGCTGCCGCCATTGGCGCAGACCTTCCCGTGTGGGAACCGACCGGCAGCATGGTAGTTGATATCGGCGGGGGCACGACAGAAGTCGCGGTCATTTCGCTTGGCGGCATTGTTACGGCCAAATCTGTCCGCGTAGCCGGTGACGAGATGGATGACGCCATCATCCAATACATTAAGCGCACCTATAATCTGATGATTGGCGAAAGAACCGCGGAACAGATGAAAATGGAAATTGCCTCGGCGACAAAGCTGGACCCGATGGAATCCATAGAAATTCGGGGACGGGATTTGGTAAGCGGCTTGCCCAAGACCATTGCGATTACGTCACATGAGATTACGGACGCGCTGTCGGATACAGTAGGCAGCATTGTAGAGGCAGTGAAGAATACGCTGGAGCGCTGCCCGCCCGAATTGGCGGCAGATATTATGGACCGCGGGATCGTGTTGACGGGAGGCGGAGCGCTGCTTCGCAATTTGGACCGGCTTTTGGCTGAGGAGACCGGAATGCCGGTAGTGGTAGCCGACAACCCTCTCGACTGTGTGGCGATCGGCACCGGACGGGCGCTGGAGAATATCCATCTGTTCAAAACAAGCTCCGGTCCTGCCTCCAAGGTGCGCAGGTAGGTTAGCTTGAACAAACAACAATGTTAGCAGGTGTTGGGTTTTATGAAATTTATGGGGAACAAGCGGCTATTCATACTGTTGTTCGCGCTGATCTTTTTTATCGCGATCATGGGATTGACGCGCGGTGTGAGAGAGCCCGTAACCTGGCCAGAGAAATTTTTGAACGATACCGTTTCGTGGACGCAAGGTCTGATTTACAAGCCCGCTGGCATGATAGCGGGCTTCTTTCAGGATATTGGCGAGCTGCGGCGCATTCATGCGGAGAATGAGGCGTTGAAGCGCACGCTCACTCGCTATGCCGGGGATGTAGCGCGCTTGAACGCGTTGGAGGAAGAGAACGGCCGGCTGCAGGATGCCTTGGCCTTCACGGAAAGACAGAAACAATCGGACAAATATATGTATCGACTTGCTAAAGTCGTGGCGGTCAGTCCGGATACCGAATCGCAAACGATCAAGATCGATCTCGGTTCCAATGACGGTATTGAGGTGGATTGGGCTGTTGTCACGCCGGAAGGGTTTATCGGCAGAGTCACCAGGGTCACGCCATTTTTCTCCTATGTTCAACCTTATACCAGCATCGATGACAAGGCTCAGAATACGAAGGGCATCGCAGTAACCGTAAGGGAAAATCAGGATTCATTCGGTGTCATAGAAAATTTCGATCGGTCAACAGGGGAATTGATCATGTCCAAAATCAGCAGCCAAGACGCGCTTAAGGCCGGAGATACGGTTGTAACCTCGGATTTCGGTCATGTCTTCCCCGCCGGGCTGGTGATTGGAACAGTAGAGCACAGAGAGGTCGGCGAGGGACTGACGCATATTGCGCGGATCAAGCCTGCGGCCAGCCTAGAGCATTTGCGCGAAGTGTTCGTCGTGGAAGTGCCGTGGTTGGAAGAGGTTGAAGAATGAAGCGTACAGCTATATGGTGGATTATGCTGCTGCTCTTCCTCCTGGAGGGGGGCCTGATGCCTTGGCTGATACCGCCCGGCCTTCAGTCACAAATTTCCCCGCATCTTGTTCTAATCGTCGTCATTTTTTGCGGTTTTTTCGTTGGCAGACATTTCGCATTGGCGGCGGGCCTGCTGTTTGGCTTCCTGCATGACATCATCTATTATGGGTATATGCTGGGCTTGTATGCTTTTGCCGCTGGTTTGACCGGGTACGGCGCGGGGCTGTTTCCGAATCGAAGTCATTGGCATGTGCTTCATGTATTAGCTGCAACTGCAGGCGGTTTGGTTTTCTTTGACGGTGTCGTGTATTTAATGTACACGTTTTTTGCAATCCATGAGGAGACATGGCTGTGGCTGTTGTTGCACCGGATCCTCCCTAGTCTGGCGTTCAACCTGTTGATGGCTTTGCTGCTTTATGTGCCGATCCGAACATTACTGGAGCGGTCTGGGACGAAGTCCAAGCAGGAGGAAAGCGGATAAACGGGGTATCGCTTGCACGGCAGGAATTCGTCGGCCGGAAAGCGAATTGATAAGTCTGGGAGGGAATGGGGAGAATGGCGGCCGAGAAACATCATGTGACCATAAAAGGGAATAAGGAAGGCTTGATCTTTCTGCTGGATGACTCCTGTTCGTTTGAGACCTTGCTTCAGGAGCTTCGTTATAAACTGGAAAAGACGCATCAGAAAATATTGACAGGTCCGATTATTCATGTGTTCGTCAAGCTGGGCAGGCGGAAAATATCCGAATCCGACAAGGAAGCGTTGTTAACCACGATCAAAAGCCGGGGCAATCTGATCGTGCAGCGCATCGAGAACGAAGAGGATGAGGAGGCGGCTAACAAGCATGATCGCTTGCTGGTTCACAAGGGGATTGTGCGATCGGGGCAAACCTTCACGTGCAGCGGCAGCGTTCTGTTTATCGGCGATATCAATCCTGGAGGCTCCATTATTGCCAAGGGAGATATATTCATTATGGGTTCCCTTCGGGGCTTGGCACATGCCGGATCGGAGGGGGATGAGTCGGCTGTCATAGCGGCTTCGCATATGCGGCCTACTCAATTGCGCATAGCGGGGGTCATCAGTCGCCCGCCCGACGAATGGGGCTTTGACGAGACCCATATGGACTTTGCCTATTTGAACGAGGGTAAGATGGAAATCAACAAGCTGAATCAGCTTCACAAGATACGACCGGATATCCGAGAGTACAAAGGAGTGTGAAGAATGTGGGAGAAGCGATTGTCATAACCTCCGGCAAAGGAGGCGTCGGAAAGACGACCACCTCGGCGAACATTGGCACCGCACTTGCGCTGCTGGGCAAAAAGGTTGTCATGGTGGACACCGATATTGGACTGCGTAATCTGGACGTCGTCATGGGACTGGAAAATCGCATCATATACGATTTGGTCGATGTGGTGGAAGGCAGATGCCGATTGCCCCAGGCATTGGTGAAAGATAAGCGCTTCAACGAACTGTACATGCTTCCTGCAGCGCAGACTAAGGACAAGCATTCCGTGACACCCGAGCAAGTAGAGGAAATCGTGATCCAACTGAAGCGCGAGAGCGATTATGTCATTATCGATTGTCCGGCAGGCATTGAACAAGGCTTCCGAAACGCAGTGTCCGGCGCCGATCAAGCGATAGTCGTGACGACGCCGGAGAATGCGGCTGTCCGCGATGCGGATCGCATTATAGGATTGCTGGAAGGGGAAAATATCAAGTCCCCGAAATTGATCATCAACCGCATTCGCCCGAATATGCTGAAATCAGGGGATATGCTGGATATCGATGAGATCTGCCAAGTGTTGGCCATTGACTTAATTGGCATCGTGCCGGATGATGAATACGTCATTAAGGCTGCCAACAAGGGGGAGCCAACCGTGGTGAACCCGAATTCCAAGGCATCGCTCGCTTATCGAAATATTGCGCGACGCATACTGGGGGACAGTGTCCCGCTTATGCCATTGGAAGGCAAGGAAGGAATGCTGGCCAAAGTGAAAAAGTTATTCGGGTTAGGATGAGTCCATTTTGCTGGATAAATTAAAAAAGATCGACTGGGTTATCGTTGCCATCTTACTTATATTTTCAGGTGTTAGCACAGCTTTGATCCACAGCGCCATTGTAAGCGCAGGTCCAGGGTACGCCGGTTACGAAGTGAAAAACATCATTTTTTATGGCGTTGGCCTGATCGCGCTTTTTTGCACCGCTTTTATCGATTATCGGCTGCTGCTGAAAGGCGCGCCGATCTGGTATGCCATTAGCATAGCCTTGGTTATCGCTGTTTATCTTTTTGGCGTGGAGATTAATGGCGCCAAAGGATGGTTTAAACTCCCGTTCGGAGATTTGCTCTTTCAGCCAGCTGAATTGATGAAGCTGACCTTGATTATTATGGTGGCTTATATGATCCACCGCCGCAAGGGAGAGCCGCTGGGGCTGATACGCGACTTGCTGCCGATCGGGTTAATCGGCGTCGTGCCTTTTGCGCTGGTGCTGATTCAACCGGATTTGGGCAATGCCATTATTTACTTGGTGATTCTGGTCGGCATGCTGTGGATTGGCAATGTGCGATACAGTATTGTCCTGATTGGGGCGGTGCTCTTTGCGGCGGTTGTGGCCGGGTCACTCTATCTGTATACGACCTATCATGATGAAATTGCTGTTTTTCTGAAGGAACACGGCGGCGCGCACTGGATGTCCCGGATTGATACATTCCTGGATCCGGACAGCGTATCGGATGATGAACGCTATCAGGTGGAGAATTCGCAGATCGCCATTGGTTCGGGAGGATTGTACGGTACAGGCTATCTGGCTGGCGATTGGTCGAAGAAAGGGTTCGTACCTTTTACGTATTCCGATTCCATCTTTATTGTGGTCGGGGAGGAATTTGGCTTCGTCGGCGCCTCGGCGCTGCTGCTCCTTTATTTCCTGCTCCTGTACCGCATGATTCTGATTGCCATTCAATCGGACCATCGGGGCGGGTCCTATATCATAATCGGCATCGTATCGATGTTCGTTTTTCAGATCTTTGAGAACATCGGCATGTTTTTGGGGCTGATGCCGCTAACCGGAATAACGCTGCCCTTTATTAGTTATGGCGGCACCTCGCTCTTAATCAACATGCTTTCTGTAGGCCTGGCGATTAGCGTGCGGATTAACCGGGAGAAGGCCTCCATGTTCAAGGCAACCGAGTAAGTCTGTGTGTGAGACAAGTCATAGTCGGACAGGTTCTCTCATACCGTTTATAGTAAGTATGATTACTATAGCGGAGGGAATCTCGTTATGAAGACATTCGATAAAGTACGCCAGCGCAGACAAGAACGTATTCGCGCGCTCCGTCACGCCAAACCTGCAGCTCGCAGCGGAACGGACGGAGTGAAGCAGGATCGCTTGTCTTCCGCTCGTCCAGCTGAAACTCCTCAGTTTGACGACCCGGAGCTGGCCTGGAAATACCGTGACAATCCCTGGGAGATTCACAGCTCGGACAGCAGTGGGGAGTCGTGGCGGCCGGGAGGCGGATTCAACCCTCTGGCCGGTGAACTGGGCGGAAAGCTAGTCGTTAGCGCCGCCCTATTTGTGCTGGTATGGGGACTTTTTCAGGTGGATCGGGATTGGGCTGAACCGGGACAAGAACTGGTGCGGCAAACCCTCACACAGCAAAGTGATTTCAATTCAGTGGCCGTGTGGTACGAGTCCTGGTTTGACGGTGCCCCTTCCTTTATTCCATCCTTTCGGAGTTCGGAACAAGCACAAGTCGAGAAGGTGAACGCCCCCGTATCCATGGCGGTATTCGCACCGATGCACGGACGGATTGAACTGCGGGACGCGCGCGAGGGAGTTTGGCATATCGCGGGAAGCGGGCATGAACCGGTTGTCGCCTTTGCTGAAGGCCGCGTCCTTTCAGTAGCGGAGAAGCGGAGCGGCTACGAGGTAGTGATTCAGCATGTGGAAGGCTACCGGACGTTTTATGCAGGATTGGCAGACACTGCGCTCGCCGTACATGATTGGGTGAAAGGGGGGGGAGGCTATCGGGAGCCCCGGCACAATTGGGGGGGAACCGGCCATTCTGTTCGCATTGAAGCAGGACAACAAACCTCTGGACCCGACGGAAGTGGTAGCGTTTGATTAAGGGATTCGGACAGAAGCATTTGGGGTTTCGCTTTCGCATCCACCCGTTGTTTCATTTTGTACTGGCCTTTTCCGTGCTAACTGGCGCATTTGTAGAGATCATCACATTGTTTGTCATTGTGCTCGCCCATGAAATGGGGCATGTCGGCATGGCCAAAGCGCTCGGCTGGCAGGTGCAGGAGGTGCAGCTGCTTCCATTTGGCGGGGTCGCGATTGTAGAGGACAAGGGCGCAGTGCCTGTTCTGGAGGAATTGGCGGTCGCCGCTGCCGGACCGCTTCAGCATGTGTGGCTGATTGGCTTCGCCTGGCTGATGCGGGAGTGCGGATGGTGGTCGGTGGAATGGAGCCAATATTTCATTGAAGCGAACCTGATGATCGGGATGTTCAACCTGCTGCCGATTTTGCCATTGGATGGAGGGAAAATCGTGCAGGCGCTGATCAGCTGTTATCTAAGCTACTATCGAGCTCTGCAAGCGACTGCATGGGCAAGCCTGGCGACCAGTGTCTTGTTTTTGACAGGCGCATTAAGTTATTCCTTCGCGCACAACGTCCACTTGAATGCGATCGCCATCGGGCTGTTTCTGTGCTATGCAAATTGGGAGCACAAACGCGGGCTGCCATATCACTTTGTCCGCTTTCTCATGAAGCGCGAGCAGTTTGATCGGGCAAGTGGAATGGCTCTGCCTATCATCGTGCATAGAGAGCAAACCGTCGGGGAAATTGTGCGCATGCTGATGAGGGACAGGCAGCATTTGATTTACATCGCTGACGAGCATGGGGGGATAAGGCGGATCATACGTGAACAGGCATTGATTCGCCATTATTTCAACCGAAATAACGGAAGAAGTGCAGTCTCCAGCCTTTTCATGTAAAATGTAAAGAAAGGCTGGGGACAAGAGGTGTAGAGAATGAAACAGATCTTGGTCGAAGGCGGGGGCAATGTCGTCAGATTGGCGCTTCTGGAACAGAACCGCTTAGCAGAGGTGTTTACGGAGAGCGGAGCCAAAGAGTACGGGGTTGGCAGCGTGTATAAAGGACGGGTGGTCAATGTGCTGCCGGGCATGCAGGCGGCATTTGTCGACATAGGACATTCGAGGAATGCTTTTCTATACAGGGATGATTTGCTGCCGGCTCATTTGGAAAAACAGCCGAAGGAGAAGCCGTCTATCCAGGAGCTTGTACAGGAAGGGCAGGAATTGGTAGTCCAGGTATCCAAAGAGGCGATTGGCACGAAGGGTGCGCGGGTAACGACGCATATCGCGCTCCCGGGACGCTGGCTTGTCTATATGCCGGAAGCGGATTATGTCGGCGTGTCCAGGAAGATTGAGGATGAGGCGGAAAGATTGAGGCTGAAGGAACTGGCCGAACAGCTGCTGGAATCGGAGGAAGGACTCATTGTTCGCACGGTCGCGGAGGGAGAGAATGAGTCTGCGCTTCTTCGTGATTTGCAGAGATTAAGGGGTACCTGGCGAGAGATCATCGTGCATGCGAAGCAGGCCAAAGCGCCCCGCGAGCTGTACAGCGAGCGCAATGTGCTGAGAAAATGGATGCGGGATCTGCTGACAAGCGATGTGGAAGAAATCATTGCCGGAAATGAAATGCTGTACCAGGAACTCTGCACGCAGGTAGCGGATATTGCTCAGGAATGCGTGGCAAGGGTTCGCTTGGACAATGGCGGCCATCTGTTTGACAGGTTTGGCGCACAAAAGGAAATGGACCGCATCTTCAAGCCGAAGATTTGGCTGGATAATGGCGGATACTTAATGATTGATCATACCGAGGCATTGACAGTTATCGATGTGAATACGGGGAAATTCACCGGGACGACGGACCTGGAAGAAACCGTCTATGCGACGAACATGGAAGCGGCAGAAACGATCGCGCGCGTACTGCGGCTGCGCGATATCGGCGGGATCGTGATCGTCGATTTTATCGATATGCTGAATGAAACGCATAAGGAAGCGGTTCGCATTGCGCTGGAGCATTATCTGAAGAAAGACCGCACGAAAGTGACCGTTGTCGGATGGACGAAGCTCGGGCTTCTGGAGCTGACACGCAAAAAAGTGCGCGAGCACGCCGAGCCGCTCGAACGGAAATGCCCGCAATGTCAAGGTACCGGATGGATCTGAAGCTGTCTCTATGAACATGTGGTTGCCTAGAATCGAAAGATATGGTATCATCAATCATTGAGTGTGTGCCACGCACATGCTGTAACCGCACCGATCGGGTTTGACAAGCGAACGCCGTGTCTGAACGGATGGGCGTTTCACCTGATTTGTCGGGCGAGTCTGAGACATGAGGAGGTGCAGACCATGTACGCAATTATTGAAACTGGCGGCAAGCAGTACAGAGTGCAAGAAGGCGATGTGCTGTTTATCGAAAAATTGGAAGCTTCCGAAGGGGATTCGGTAACCTTTGACCGTGTGCTCGCGGTATCCAAGGGGGAAGGCCTGGTAGCAGGTACTCCGCTTGTTGCAGGAGCGAGTGTTTCCGCTAAAGTCGAGAAGCAAGGAAAAAACAGGAAGATCATCGTGTATAAGTATAAAGCCAAGAAAAATTACC
This sequence comes from Xylanibacillus composti, assembly GCF_018403685.1. Taxonomy (NCBI): domain Bacteria; kingdom Bacillati; phylum Bacillota; class Bacilli; order Caryophanales; family Paenibacillaceae; genus Xylanibacillus; species Xylanibacillus composti. The sequence continues at coordinate 60,242 of NZ_BOVK01000041.1, read as the reverse complement.
GTCGTAAGCAAGGCCATCGTCAGCCTTACACGAAAGTGGTAATTGAAAAAATTCAGGCTTAAAGGGTAAATTGCCGTGATCAACGTGCGCATTTTCCGCCAGGCTGATGCTGTCATTACAGGCTTTCGCGTGAGCGGTCATGCCTATTATGATGATCCGGGGAAAGACATCGTCTGCGCAGGGGTTTCCGCCGTTGCCGTTGGCGCGGTCAATGCTGTTGAAGCGCTGACTGGTGTTGTACCGGCAACCGAGATGGAGCCGGGCTTTCTTGAAATGCAGCTGCCGGCCGCATGCCGGAATTCCGCTGCAGCAGAGAAGGTTCAAACCATTCTGGAGACGATGGAGCAAATGCTGCTCACCATCGCAGACAGCTACGGTGATTTTGTCCGCATATCCCGTGAAGGGCTAGAATAAACCAAATAAAGGAGGAGATCCCTATGCTTAAACTTGATCTGCAGTTATTCGCTTCGAAGAAGGGTGTCGGTTCCACGAAGAACGGACGGGACAGCATCGCGAAGCGTCTGGGCGCCAAGCGTGCAGACGGTCAGCTGGTGAAGGCCGGCAACATTCTCGTTCGCCAACGTGGAACGAAGATTCATCCGGGCACGAATGTAGGCATCGGATCGGACGACACATTGTTCGCCAAGGTTGAAGGCACTGTGAAGTTCGAACGTTGGGGACGCGATCGCAAAAAAGTGAGCGTATATCCTGTTGAGGCAGCAGTGGAAGCGTAAACTGCATGAACGGGACAAAAGAAATCCTGGTGGTTGATTCTCGCCAGGATTTTTTTACATATTGGAATTAAAAAAAATTCTGATAGGCTTTACAATCGTGGCGCGAGGAAGGGGCGTGAGGCATCGAGATGAGGCGGAAGGCTTTGCGGGGCTTGCTTACAGGAGCCGCAGGAACAATGATGTGGATAGGGTCGTGGACAGCAGATTCCATCGTGTTGAGCGCTGTCCTGTCCGCTGCAGCCATCGGATGCTTCGTGCTGGCTTTTTACCCTGAGCGGAAGCCTGAGACAAGCAAGTTGAGCCAGGATCATCAAGAATCCGAAGGTCAATCCAAGGAACAAGCGTTGAAAGAAACTTTCGTACAGGCGGTAAGCATGCGGCGGCATGATTATATGAATGACATACAGCTGCTGATGGGTTATTTGCAATTGAAGAAATATGATAAATTAAAGGACTTTGTGGAAATCCTAAAGGATAGGGCGACGCAGGAAAGCCATATGTTCCGTTGGGGCATACCGGATTTAATTATACATATGTATACCCTTGGCGCGTTGAGCCGAAAGCTGCAGCTTACGGTCGAATCGGATGAGGACGTTCAGCTGCACAAGCTTCCTTTGGACAGTGGCTATGTGGCTTCTCGCATCATGGGTCTGACGGACATGTTCGAGCAAATTGCGGTCGAGGGCCATGCATCCAATCAATTGACTGTTGCGGTATACGTGGAAAATGCGGAATTATTCGCGGTATATGAATATGAGGGCGAATATGAGACTGAGGCGCTGCACCGCTTGGCGGGAGGCTTCCTCGATCAGCACGATAAGCGGCTAGGGACGAGTCTGCAGTGGGATGAGCATGAGGGCTGGCTGACAGTGACCATGAGAGTTCCATTGACTGCATAGAATCGATCAGGCAGTGCTATGAGGTGAAAATAATGTTTGTGGATAAAGCGAAGATATATCTGAAGGGCGGCGACGGCGGCGACGGACTGGTCGCCTTCAGAAGGGAAAAGTATGTAGCGGAAGGCGGTCCTGCGGGCGGTGATGGCGGGAACGGCGGGGACATCATATTCCGAGTAGATGAAGGCTTGCGGACACTGATGGATTTTAAATACCAGAAACACTTTAAGGCAGCGCGAGGAGAAAAAGGGAAGCCCAAAAACCAGCACGGCGCAAATGCCGAAGATCTCATTCTGCGCGTGCCGCCAGGCACCACGGTCACGGACTCCGATACGGGCGAAGTCATTGTGGATTTGGTCCAGCACGGTCAGGAAGCTGTCATAGCGCGCGGCGGACGCGGCGGACGCGGCAACGTTCGGTTCGCAACGCCCAGCAACCCGGCGCCATACATTGCCGAGAATGGCGAGGAAGGTCAGGAGCGCTACGTAGAACTGGAGCTTAAGGTGATGGCAGATGTCGGATTGGTGGGATTCCCCAGCGTGGGAAAATCCACTCTGCTCTCGGTTGTATCTGCGGCAAAGCCCAAGACCGGCGCCTATCACTTCACCACCATCACCCCGAATCTGGGAGTGGTATCAGTTGGGGATGACAGAAGCTTCGTGATGGCAGACTTGCCGGGTCTGATAGAAGGCGCGCATGAAGGAGTCGGGCTCGGACATGAATTTCTCCGTCATGTAGAGCGGACGCGCGTGATTCTTCATGTTATCGATATGGCGGCGACAGAAGGCCGGGACCCGGTTCAGGATTACAGGCAGATTAATCGCGAGCTCGAACTCTATAATGCGAAGCTGGCCGAAAGGCCGCAAATCATCGTGGCGAACAAGATGGATATCCCGGACGCCGAAGCGAATTTGGAGCGTTTCCGAGAGGAATTGGCCCAGGATGGAGAAGTGCCGGAAATTATCCCAATCTCTGCTGCGACCCGGCAAGGGGTGCAGGACATGATTTACAAGGCAGCAGACCTGCTTGATACTATTCCGGTCGCACCCGCAGTGGAAGAAGTGGGAGAATTGGAAGAACGCAAAGTATACCGGCTGGAGAAGACGGATGAGCTGGAGGATTTCGTGATTAAGCGGGATAACGAAGTATACGTCGTAGAAGGGGCGGCATTGGAACGGCTAATGAAGCGAACGCAGCTCCAGTCCTATGATGCGTTCGTCCGCCTTTCCCGTATCTTGCGGAAATCCGGTGTAGAGCAGGCTTTGCGCGAGCAAGGCGCAGAGGATGGAGATACGATCCGCATTGGCGAGTATGAATTTGAATTTGTAGAGAAAGACTAATCATCGGTTTTGTGTGAAGGAAGCTAACCTGAATTACAATAAGTGTTCAAAAATAAACCCGAATGTTGATTGTGTTTATTCACATCAATGTTCGGGTTTTTTCTCGTCCCACCTTTTAATTTCCGTATATCTTTTGTCCTGTACAGAAAGAAATTGAGTTTCTTTTTATTTTTTGCTTGCTTACAAACAAAATGACCGATATTATTGTTGTAAGGATATATAACATAAAATAGAGAAAATCTTAAAATATTTCGATCCACATTGGAATAATGTTACTAAACCTAACACTATCCAGATCGGAGGGTTGATGATGAAGCAAGGTTCCTGTGAGCAGCATCCTCCATTCATGCATCCGTGGATTAAAGCGGTAGGGACGGGGAAGAGAGGCTCGAGAGATTTGGCATATGACGAGGCCGTCCAAGTCGCCAGGCTAATTGCCACCAATCATGCCAGCGATGTGCAGATTGCTGCCTTTTTGATGGCGCTGCGGATGAAGGGCGAGTCGGACGACGAAATTATGGCGCTGGTTGACGTCTTTCGCGAGTATGCCATTCCTTTCAGAAAGTTTCCGAATTCGATCAATTGCGCTGGGCCATATGACGGCAGATATACAATCCCGTTTACAATTCCGGTCAGCCTGCTGCTGGCATCTGTTGGCATTCCGCATGTCCTGCATGGAGGCAAATCGCTCCCTCCCAAGCGGGGCACAGCCATTATGGAGGTGTTGGGCAAGCTTGGCGTTAATATCCATCTGGACACGAGAACGTGGGAGTCCATATTCAGCACCCTTCATATTGGATTTGTCCAGACTGAGCGCATCTGTCCGCCTATTGCGCGGGTGCGCGCGCTGCGCGAAGAAATGGGACTGCGGACTGTTATTAATACAGTCGAGAAGGTCGTCAATCCGGTTCATTCCAATTTTATGATGATTGGCGTCAACCACCAGACGGCAATGGACCATCTGATTCACGTACTGTCGCGTGCAGGCTTCATCAAAGCTTACATTGTGCAAGGAATTGAGGGGTCGGAGGACTTGCCGCTCGATCGGCGAAGCGCCATTCGAAAGGTGACCGCACATGGAGACGAAGCCTCTTATATCGATCCGCGCATGTTTGGTTTTCAAGGGGAGCCCGTGGGCAAATATTCGGCAGAAGAGCAGGTGAGGCTGTTGCGGTCGTTCCTGGAAGGGGAGGACACGGACGAGACGCATTTTATAGAGGATCATGTCGTGTTCAATGCGGGTCTGCGTTTTTTCTGGTATGACCGCGTCAGTTCCTATGAGGATGGATTCCAGTTGGCGAAGTCGCTGCTGCGCAGAAAAGAGCCGTTGAAGCTGCTTCGCAAATGGACAGAGCAGAGCCGCAGCCCGCTGGAACAGCCGGTGTCCGAGACGCCGCGCCAGGCGGAACGCGCCGCTGCCAAGCAAGCGGGGAAGTAAGTGGGGAGGGGAAACTTATGGCGTTAAGTCATTGCTGTTTTTGCAGTATGCAGTGCGGGTTGGAGATTGAGGTTGGAGACGGGGAGTGGACAGCCAAACCGAGGAAGGACTTCCCGGTATCGACCGGGAGGCTGTGCCAGAAGGGCTTTCATGCGCCGCTTCACGTATTCCATGAATCCCGGGTTCTGACTCCGAGGAGGCGACTGCTTGCAGGCGATGGCCGCAGCAAGTGGGAGGAAGCGGGATGGGATGCTTCGTTAGAACAGATTGCCGGGGAAATTGGCGAGCTGCAAGCGAAATATGGAATGGACAGCATGGCTGTATTTGGCGGCGGATCGTTGACCAATGAGCTCTGCTACCTGCTGGGGAAGTTTGCCCGTGTTGCGCTGCAAACTCCCTATATTGACTACAACGGCCGCTATTGCATGTCTTCTGCGGCAGCGGCAGGCAATAAGGCTTTTGGAATCGACCGAGGCATGACGATGCCGCTGGAGGAAATCGAACGAGCCGATTGTCTCATCCTGGCCGGAACGAACATTGCGGAATGCCAGCCGACGATGATGCCTTATTTGCTCGCTGCGAAGAAACGCGGCGCATTTATCGTAACCGTGGACCCGCGGAATACGCCGACATCGAAGCTCGCGGATGTACACATCCGGCTGCAGCCTGGTTTTGACTCTGTATTTGTTAATGGGCTCCTGCATGTGATGATAGAGGAGAACTTGGTCAATCTTCCCTTTATCCAAACGCGTGTGGAAGGTTTCGATGAACTGAAGGAGGCTGTACAGGATTATACGCCGGATCGTGTGGAAGCGTGGACGGGCGTCATGGCGGCTGTGGTGCGTACAGTGGCGAGAAAGTTCGCCGCGGCGGCAACAGGCATCGTGATGACGGCCAGGGGAATCGAGCAGCAGACGAATGGCGTGGACAATACGCTGAACTATATCAACCTGTCGCTAGTTACAGGGAAAATTGGCAGAAGCGGCTGCGGATATGGGGCCATCACCGGACAAGCGAACGGTCAGGGGGGCAGGGAGCATGGACAAAAGGCGGATCAGCTGCCGGGATATCGCAGCATCCAGGATCCGGCCGCCAGAGAGCATGTCAGCGCTGTATGGGGAATTCAAGCAGATTCGCTTCCGGGGCCGGGTGTTTCGGCTTATGAATTGTTTGAAAAAATAGACAGAGGGGAAATCAAAGGGCTGCTAGTTCTGGGTTCCAATCCGGTTGTATCGAGCCCGAACAGCACGCTGGTCAAGCGGGCGCTGCGCAAGCTGAAGCTGTTGGTTGTGATCGATCTGTTCGAGACAGAGACAGCGAGGCTGGCGCACTGGCTAGTCCCGGGATCGTCGTTCATGGAAGCAGAGGGGACGCTGACCAATCTGGAAGGTCGGGTTTTTTACCGGGAGCGTGCAATGGAGCCGCTCCGGGGGAATCCAGAAGACTTTCAAATCCTATGCAAGTTGGCGGAACTGCTCGGCAAAGGCGCTTACTTCCCATACAGCAAGGCAGAGGATATCTTCACCGAGCTAAGACGCGCATCGGCCGGCGGCAAGGCCGATTATCAGGGCATCACCTATGCGAAGCTGAAGGAGAATCATGGCGTGTTCTGGCCGTGTCCGGAGGAGTCGCACAGCGGTACGCCCATGATGTTCACCGACACCTTTGCCCACCCTGACGGGAAAGCTCGTCTCCATGGCATTGTTCCGCAGCTGCCAGCCGAGCCGGCGGATCGCCGCTATCCCTATGTATTGACGACAGGGCGTCTGGCGAACCATTATTTGAGCGGGGCGCAAACGAGACGCACCGATCCGCTGAACAAGAAGGCGCCGCAGCCCGTCGCCGAGATTCATCCTTCAGTAGCGGAACGGCTGAAGCTGAAGCTGAACAGCCGTCTGCGGTTGACAAGTCGGCGAGGGACGATGACGGTAGCGTTCAAGGTAAGCGAAGGCATTCATCCAAGCACGGTATTCCTTCCATTTCACTGGGGGGATGAGCAATCGGTCAATCTGTTGACTGTGCCGGCGCTCGATCCGATCAGCCGCATGCCCGAATTTAAGATATGTGCCGTGCAGATCGAGCGATTGGATGATGAGGCGGAGGATGACGCGCTTATGGAAATAGCGGCAGAACGGCAATGAATCAGCAACTAGCGGTATGGAACAGCCCGACATGGCTGCTCTCCCAGTGTGGAGCGGCCATGTTTTTTTATTTTCCCGGGAGCGGTTCGATTCTGTTTGGCATCAGCCTATTGCCAGTCCATCCGGATTCGATTATAATGTCCACTATAGGTGAACAAATGTCCACCAAGAGAGGACTGATTGCGTTGTCCATTCAGGAATCATCCGCTGGCGGAACATACTACTTGGTTCGTGAGGATATGCTTCCCGAAGGCGTGCTGAAGACAGTCCGCGCCAAGCAGCTGCTGGCGACCGGCGAAGCGAAGACCGTCTACGAGGCAGTGGAGCGGGCGGGCTTGAGCCGCAGCGCCTTCTACAAGTACAAGGATGGCGTCCATGAGCTGAACCGGCATGAGCAGAGCCGCCTGGCGACAGTATCCATGGAACTCCATCACCGGTCGGGCGTATTGTCGAACGTACTGCTGATGATTGCGGCATGGCAGGGCAATGTGCTGACCATTCACCAGACGATACCGCTGCAGGGCATGGCCAATGTAGTCGTCACAATCGACACGTCTGGCATGAAGGAATCGCTTGGACGCCTGCTGGAGGAGCTCAGGCGACTGGACGGAGTCAAGCAGGCGGATTGGATCGGACACGGGTAGACAGGACAGGCGGTGGCAAGCCGGAGCGCGCATTTCGCGTTGCGCTTGCCATTTCCCGGGGTGTACAATAATAAGGTCTATGGCTAGACCGGGACGTAAAGGATGGGAGGAGAAGCGATGAAATCGATCAAAGTTGGGCTTCTCGGTTTAGGCACAGTCGGTACCGGCGTCGTTCGGATCGTTGAAGGGCATCAGGAAGATTTGCAGCGCAAGGTAGGCTGTCCGATTGAGATTGAACAGATTCTGGTCAAGGATAAGCGCAAGCAAAGGTCCATTCCTCTGCCAACAGCCAAGTTGACGGAGGATCCGGCCGACATTATAGACAATCCCGATATCGATATTGTCATTGAGGTTATGGGCGGCATAGCGCAGGCGAAAGAGCTGATGCTCCAGGCGATTGCGCGCGGGAAGCATGTCGTGACGGCGAACAAGGACTTGATGGCGCAGCACGGCGCCGAAATATTGGCTCAGGCCGCTGAGAAGCAGTGCGATGTGCTCTATGAGGCAAGTGTCGCCGGGGGGATACCGATCCTGCGCACCTTGGTGAATGGATTCTCTTCGGATCGCATTACCAAAATCATGGGCATCGTCAATGGGACGACCAACTACATTTTGTCCAAGATGAGTCAGGAAGGCGCTTCTTACGAGGAAGTGCTCAGGGAAGCGCAGCAGCTTGGCTATGCGGAGGCAGACCCTACCTCGGATGTCGAAGGGATGGACGCGGCATACAAAATGGCCATTCTGGGGACGCTCGGCTTTCATACTCATGTGGCCATGGAGGATGTTTCGGTCAAGGGCATCAGCCAAGTAAGCAAAGAAGACATTTTATATGGGCAGAGACTGGGCTATGAAATCAAGCTGCTTGGCATTGCAGAGCGAAAGAATGACGCGATCAGCCTTAGCGTGCAGCCGACCATGGTCAAACAGACGCATCCGCTTGCATCTGTAAACGGCGTGTTCAACGCAGTGTATGTGTATGGAGAAGCCGTTGGCGAAACGATGTTCTACGGACCCGGCGCGGGTGAAATGCCCACTGCAACCTCGGTCGTTTCGGATCTTGTCGCCATCGCCCGCAACATCATGCTCGGCGTCAGCGGCAAGACGAGTCTTGCTCCCTACAATGAGAAAAAACTGATGAGCGACGAGCAGGTCGTCAGCAAAAACTTTTTGCTGCTGCATGTGGCTGATCGGGCTGGGGTGCTTTCGCAAATTACGCAAGTGTTCGCCAAGCATGACGTCAGCCTGGAATCGGTTCTGCAGCAGCCGAATGAGCATAATCCGCTTGCGGAAATTATCATCATCACGCATGATGCCAGCCGTGCTGGCATGAATCGGGTATTGGCGGAGCTGGAACAGCTGGATGTTGTTCAGCTGATCAAGAGCGTATACCGGGTGGAAGGCTGAGGCGGCAGCCCGTATTGAACTATTTCCTAACCGTGGAGGACAGCAATGAGCAATGAACAACGAGTGTATGTACGGGTTCCGGCCAGCACCGCAAACCTGGGACCCGGCTTTGACACATTGGGCATGGCATTGAATCTGTACGCCTGGGTAGAGATGTCCTGGGCTGCAGCGCCAGAAGTCGAACTATACGGCGATCATCTGGAGGGTGTGCCGGCTAATGAAAGCAACCTGATGTATGAGGTTGCCCAAAATTTGCTTGCTGCTGCGGGCGAGCCAAGCCGGCCATTGCGCATCGGCATATACAGCGAAATTCCGCTGACGAGAGGTCTGGGCAGCAGTGCCGCTGCGATAGTGGGCGCGCTGGTGGCGGCCAACGAGCTGGCAGGACGCCCCTTCTGCGACGATGAGCTGTTCCAGATGGCGACTCGCCTGGAAAAGCACCCGGATAATGTAGGAGCGGCTCTGTTTGGCGGAATAGTCGTGGCCAGCTGGGACGGGGAACGGGCTGAGGCCATACGCATAGAGCCGGATCCGCGGCTGAAAGGCTTGGCCGTCATTCCGAAGTTCCATCTGTCTACGGCCAAAGCGCGAAGCGTGCTGCCGGCCGCCGTAGAGATGAAAGAGGCAGTCTCCAATATTAGCAGAAGCTCCCTGCTGGTAGCTGCACTGAGCACAGGACGCCTGGATGTGCTTAGCCATGCGATGAAGGATTCGCTGCACCAGCCGTACCGGATGCAGCTGATTCCCGGAATGCCGGAAATATTGGAGCAGGCTCCCGCGTACGGCGCACTGGGCGCAGCCCTAAGCGGCGCTGGTCCGACCCTGCTAGCTTTGGTGGATCGTACCGCAGAGGCTCACGACAGACTGGAGCGCTTCATGCTGGAGACGTTCCGCGCCAATGGCATTGAGGCTGAAGCGATTTGGCTTGAGCCTTGTACGGAGGGCGCTCAAGTATTGACACATTATGACGGAAAGTGTACATTAATCGAAAACATTAAAGGAGAAGTCAGCACATGATGCGGATCGCGTATCTTGGACCGGAGGGCACCGTATCCCACGAGGCGGCGAATTGTATTTTTGCAGGGCAAGGTGCGTCATTTTCTCCCTACCCGACCATCGCGGATGTCTTTCTTGCGACGGTGCGCGGCGATACCGACTTGAGCGTGATTCCGATTGAGAATACGATTGACGGCTCCGTCAATCCTCATCTTGATTTTCTCGTGCATGAGAATGAATTGCCCATCCAAGCCGAATGGGTGTACCCTTCTGTCCAGCATTTGATCGGATTCCCCAACCCGCATGGAAGCGGGGTAGGCCATGTTCGCAAAATCGTGTCCATTCCTGTCGCCATCGCGCAGTGCAGAGAATTTCTCAAGCGGGAGCTGCCCGATGTGGAGTTTGAGCATGTTGCAAGCACGGCTGAAGGTGTGCGAACGGTACAGCAAAAGCATACGGAACAACTGGCCGCGATCGGCACTCAGCTTGCGGCAGAGCGTTATGGGCTGCAGGTGCTGGCGCATAATATAACAGACCACCATAACAACTTTACCCGGTTCATCCTTGTCGGCAATCGGGCGTTCCATCATCCGTCGGCCGGACAAGCCAAAACGACAATTTTGGTGACGCTGCCTGAGGACTATCCTGGCGCGCTCCACCAGGTGCTATCCGCTTTTGCATGGAGGCGCATCAATTTGTCCAAGATCGAATCGAGGCCGACGAAGAAGAAGCTTGGCAGTTATTTTTCTATATCGATATTGAAGAGACCATGGATTCAGTCTTGTTGCCTGCCGCCCTGCAGGAAGTAGAGGCGATTGGCTGTCAGGTAAGGATTCTCGGCTCTTATCAATGTTATTCTTACGAAAGCGTAAATACGGAGGTGCAAGGTTAGATGGCGCAATGGATTTACCTTAATGGGGAATTTGTCGCAAAGGAAGACGCCAAAGTCTCGGTATATGATCACGGCTTTTTGTATGGGGACGGCATCTTCGAAGGCATTCGGATTTATAACGGCAACATTTTCAAATGCAAGGAACACTTGGATCGGCTGTATGACTCGGCCAAGTCGATTGACTTGAAAATTCCGCTTTCCTACGATGAGATGCAGCATGCGCTTATAGAGTCGGTGCGCCGCAACGGCCTGCGAGATGGATAGATCCGGCTGGTTGTTTCGCGTGGCCCTGGCGATCTGGGTCTGGATCCGCGTCGCGCGCCCAAAGCGAACGTCATCATTATAGTGGAGCAGCTTGCCATCTACCCGGAAGAGGCGTATGTGAACGGCTTGAAGATCGTATCCGTCTCCACAAGACGCAACGTGCCGGATGCCTTGAATCCGAAGATCAAATCGCTGAACTATCTGAACAATATTCTGGTCAAGATTCAGGCGAACCTGGCCGGTGTCGGGGAAGCGCTGATGCTCAACTCGCAGGGATATGTGGCAGAAGGCTCCGGCGACAACATCTTCATTGTAAAAAATGGCGTGCTTACCACACCGCCAAGCTATGTTGGCGCACTGGAAGGCATTACGCGCGCGGCGATTATGGAAATTTGCGAAAGGGTCGGCTATAAAGTGAAGGAAGAGCCGTTTGCCCTGCATGATGTCTATATTGCCGATGAGGTGTTCCTGACCGGCACAGCGGCAGAAGTCATTGCGGTGCGCGAGGTTGACGGCCGCATCATTGGCGAAGGCAAGGCGGGTCCGGTTACGACTCGATTGCTGCAAGAATTCCGGGGAATCGTGGATCAGGACGGCGTAAAGGTTTTTGACTAAACGAATAGGGGCTTATTTGGACACAAAAGTCTGGTTGTGCGTGCGGCGCATGAACCGGGCTTTTTTTTCGTGAACATGAGGAATGCGTCACGTTAGCATCTCTCTTTTCTGCTTTGAACTGCACGGACGGAGGTCGTCAGGCTGCACGTTTGAAAATTTATGATGTCAAATGCCCAATTGGCGCATAGACTGTAATAGATTTTTCGGAGGAGGTTCCAAAGTGAAAATCCATATCGTGAAAAAAGGAGATACCTTAAACGGGCTGGCCGCCAAATATGGGGTGGATGCAGCAACGATTTATACGGCAAACCCCCAGCTTGTTGATCCGGCGCGCCTGCAGCCGGGAACGAAGCTCAAGGTGCCGTCTGCCCCCCCTCATGCCACTGTCTCGCAAATGTATGGTCCGGGGGCCAGAGATTCGAAGTCGGAGCTGGATTATGAATATGAGGTGCTGGACGCGGAACAGCCAGTGGATCAAGTGGAAGATGATGAGGCCGAGGAAGCGGAGGCGCCAATGAATGAACAGCAGAATGACAAGAACAACGCGCAACAGGACGCAGCCGATGCGGGTCATGCCAAACATCCCTTTCATCAAGGGAATGTTCCGGCGTACGAAGCCGGTTCCTTTCATGAATTGCCCGAAATCCCGGGCATGGCTGAACAGCCTTGGGGCGTTCCCTATGAATGGGCTGGCATGGAGCCGCACTATCCTGGATTAGGCCAGAAGCAAGCACAAAATGAGGAGAGCCGCCAGTGCCATTCCTGCATGGGTACGTCCCCAAGCAGCTACGCAGAGACAATGGCTGTTCCTTATCCAATTGCGGCACCGCCGTATTCGTACCAAGCGTCCCCTTATTGGATGCAGCCCGCTGGCAGCTACTATCCTCCTATGACGTATATGACGCCGTATGCGTACGGTACAGCTTATGAGCAAACGCCATCTGCCTACTCTCCGCCTGCCTATTCACCGTATACGTCTTATTCTCCCTTTGCGTCCTATGCGCCGTATACGCGCAACGGGGAGGAAGCATTCGCCAATGGCGATAGCCAGGACCAAGACTATAGAGCGGAAGAAGGGACAGAACAGGATCGGGAAGCGCAGACTGCGGAAGCTGCGGCTCCGAAGCAGCAACGCGCCAAAAAATTAAAGCGGAAGGCGCGGACGCATAGCCGCGCAGGTAAAACAGCAGCAAAATCAAAAAATACACCGTGGATTAATTTGTAACCAGTCGCGCATATTCTGCCGTCCCCTTGCCCATACTGTAAAAAAAGCAGGATAAGAAGGGGATTGCAGTGAATGTTTCCCGTCTATGGAGGCACATCAAAAAAAGATTGCGCAGAAAAAAAAGCTGGCTGACGTTGGCCGTCTTATTCGTAACCGTCATTGCGATTCTGGGGATTGCCGACAATCGGAGCAATCAGGATGCCGTGCAGGTGTGGGACCCCGGTGCATCGAATTTGGAGGAATCTGTGTATGATGTCTGGCTGGAAAATCAGTATGTTTGCGGCGAGGATCGACAGTCGCTCGGGCAGATGAGCGCAGTCCAGGTGGAGCAATTCGCCGCCGAGCATCCAGACTGGCAGCTTACAAGATCCGGCAGCGAGATTCGCTTCGTGCAGCAGATCGACGACTTGTCCCCCTATTGCAAATCGAACGCTTATTTCGGCGTGGACCAAGGCGGGCATTTGTCCTTATTTGATGGCAGGCCGGAAGAGGACAAAGTGCTTCAAACCTTTTTCCAATTGAATGTGGAATACCTGGAAAGCAGCCTGCCCAGCGAAACGGTGAAACAGTTATATGCCGGTATCAAGGTCAATGACTTTGCTGAATACAACAGCGTGCTTTCCACTTTCAGCGATTATGCGGTGGAGGATGCGGAAAAAGTTTTGAAACCGGCCCTATAGCAGTTGCGTAAAGAAAAGAGATAGCCTGTTGATTGGCTATCTCTTTTCTATGCAGCGATGAGCGAAGGGAACGCTCGCTACGGCTTGGGCAAGGTCTCAAGTTGCTCCTCTTGATTCCATTCAGCTTTGCGGATACGGATATATTCGCGAGGGCCGAATGAGGCGTTGTCGGCCTCCACTTGCAGCGAGCGCGTTTCATCGGAGTGTGGAGGCGGATAGTGATGCTCCGCGAGCATGCCGTGTAGATACCAGGCGGTCAACCACAGAATCAAGAAAATGCCGAGACCGGTTACAATTTTGGACCGTTTCAGCATGGTGGGGCTGTCTCCTTTTTTTTGATCGTGGGTTATATTTGTTCCTAAGCATGCGCAAGAAGGGAGGAGATTATGCATGGGAGTAAAGATTTTCATAAATCGGCCAAGCACGGCCACAAGACGACGGCGCGATTTTCGCGATGGAGCGGGGTAGCTTTCCTTGAGTATGTGCATCTGGTTTCGACATCATATATAATGAGGTACAGCCAAACTTTAACTGGAGGGTATCGACTGTGTCGTGGTTGCATTTGATTGTTCTCGCGCCATTTTTGGCGACGGTGTTCATACCGGTCATACATAAGGCTTTTCCCAAATTGCATATTGGATGGGCGGTTCTTCCGCTGCCAATCGCGCTGCTGATTAGCCTGCTCTCGCAAATCGGCAAGGTTTCCAGCCACGTGAGCGTGGAGGCGTCAATGCCTTGGATTCCGTCTTACGGCATTTACTTTGACGTCTATCTGGATGGCTTGAGTATGTTGTTTGCCTTGCTGATTACGGGTATCGGCACATTGGTCGTCTTGTATTCGATTTATTATTTGGATAAGCACAAAGAGCGGCTGCAGGCATTCTATGTGTATTTGCTGCTCTTTATGGGCGCCATGCTGGGCGTAGTCCTTTCCGACAACTTGATGCTGCTGTATATGTTCTGGGAGACCACCAGCCTTGCGTCATTTTTGTTGATCGCCTATTGGACGCAGCGTGAAAAGTCGCGGTACGGTGCGCAGAAGTCCATGCTGATTACCGTATTTGGCGGCATGGCCATGTTTGCCGGGTTCATTCTGCTCTATGTGATGGGCGGAACGTTCAGCATCCGCGGGCTTGTGGAGCAAGCGCCTCACATAGCCGGCGACCCGCTGTTTATACCGGCCCTTGTGCTTGTATTGCTCGGCGCTTTTACGAAGTCGGCGCAGTTCCCGTTTCATATCTGGCTTCCAGATGCGATGGAAGCTCCTACGCCGGTCAGCGCTTATCTTCATTCTGCCACAATGGTCAAGGCGGGCCTGTACCTGGTAGCCCGCATGACGCCAATATTTGCAGGACAGGCGGAATGGTTCTGGCTGGTAGCCGGATTCGGTCTGTTCACGCTGCTGTGGGGATCGTTCTCGGCGGTCAAACAGACGGATCTGAAGTCGATTCTGGCCTTCTCCACTGTCAGCCAGCTCGGTCTGATCATGAGCTTGCTTGGAGTCGGGTCGTTGGCAGTGCTGTATGATGCAGCCGATGAGAGACTGTTCTATGCGGCTGTGCTGGCTGCTGTCTTCCATCTCTTCAATCACGCCACCTTCAAGGGCGCGCTCTTCATGGTTGCCGGCATCGTTGACCATGAAACCGGCACGCGCGATATTCGCAAGCTTGGCGGGTTGATGTCCTTGATGCCGATAACCTTTACGATAGCGGTTGTCGGCGGACTTTCCATGGCCGGGCTGCCGCCGTTCAACGGCTTTTTGAGTAAGGAAATGTTCTTTACCGGCATGCTGAAAGTGCTGGAGGCCGATGTGTTCGCTCTGGAAACATGGGGCATCCTGTTTCCGATTATTGCAGTCGTCGCCAGCGTCTTTACGTTTGTATACAGTCTGATGCTGGTGATGCGCACATTCCTTGGCAAGCTTCAGCCGGAAAAGCTGGAGAAGAAGCCGCATGAAGCGCCGATTGGCATGCTCATTCCGCCAATTGTGCTTGCTTCGCTTGTGCTGCTGGTCGGATTTTATCCGAACCTGATTGCCCATTCCTTGCTGGAACCGGCTGTCTCGGCGATACTGCCGAATCTGCTGGCGCCGGGTGATCACTTTGAAACGCATATTTCATTCTGGCACGGCTGGACGGCAGAGTTGTTCATGACGATGGGCGTGGTTGCCGTCGGACTGCTTCTCGTCCTGACCCTTCGCCGCTGGGTATCGCTTTACGATCATTTGCCTCAGCGCTTGACGCTGAACCGTCTGTATGACGGGATGCTGTTAGGACTGCAACGCGGTTCGTCCAAAGGTACGGAAGCGTACATGAGCGGCTCGTTGCGAACCTATCTGATTTACATTTTCCTGTTCTTCATCCTCGTTATCGGGGGAAGTCTGGCTTTCATTCAGCCTACGCTGCAGGCTTCGGGCTATGCGCCGCTTGCGGCTTACGAGTGGCTGCTCGGGCTGATTCTAGCCGGTGCGGCTGCGGCAATCGTGCTCGTGTCCTCCCGCATGTCCGCCATATTGGCGGCTGGCGCAGTCGGGTATATGGTATCCTTGTACTTCGTCATTTTGCGGGCGCCGGACCTGGCGCTTACCCAGCTGGTTGTCGAAACCGTTTCGGTTGCGCTGTTCCTGCTTTGCTTCTATCATTTGCCGAAGCTGCGCCGCGATATGAACCGGGTTCGCTTCCAATCGGTCAACTTCCTTATAGCAATTGGCGTAGGGGCCATCATAACGATCCTGACCTTGGCTGTGCAAGGGGTTCGGCCGTTCGACAGCATCTCGGATTACTTTATTGCCAACGCTCATGATGAGGCTGGCGGAGACAACGTCGTCAATGTCATCCTGGTCGACTTCAGGGGCTTCGATACGATGCTCGAGATATTGGTGCTTGGCATCGCCGCGATCGGGATATACGCGCTTATCAAGCTTCGATTGGGAGGGGATTACCGTGAACATCAATGACGTCATATTGAGAACGGCGACGAAGGTAATCACTTTCATCATCTTGGCGTTTTCCTTGTATTTGTTCTTCGCCGGACACAACAATCCGGGCGGAGGCTTCATCGGCGGCCTGGTGACCGCATCGGCGCTCGTGTTGATGTATCTGGCATTTGATCTGGAAAGCATGAAGAAGGCGATACCTGTCAACTACATTACGATGACGGCCGTCGGTCTGCTGATCGCTGTGGCTACCGGTCTCGGTTCCTTCTTGTTCGGGGCTCCGTTTCTCTCCCATACCTTTGACTATTTCGACTTGCCGCTGTTCGGCGAGAAGACGGAGCTGGCGACTGCGGTCTTGTTTGATCTCGGCGTTTATTTGACGGTAGTCGGCATAACCATGACCATCATTCTGGCAATCGGGGAGGATCAATCCTAATGGAATTGTTGATGGCGATTTTAATCGGCGTTCTGTTTATGGTCGGAACCTATTTGATCCTCACCAGACGCTTGCTGCGCATCGTATTGGGTACGCTGCTGCTCAGTCATGGCGCCCATTTGCTGCTGATGACCACGGCCGGCTTGAAGCGCGGCGCGCCGCCGCTTCTGGGCGAGGAAGCAGCAGCTTATGCCGATCCGCTTCCGCAGGCGCTCATTTTGACCTCAATCGTGATCAGCTTTGGGGTCACTTCATTCATTCTGGTGCTGGCTTACCGGACCTATAAACAATTGGGGACTGATGATATGGAACAACTAAGGAGACAGGAAGATGAATAATGTAGTGGTATTGCCCGTCCTGATTCCCGTGTTGACCGGGATTGCGCTCATTCTGGTCCGATCACTGGCATGGCTGAGAGCAGTCGGTGTTGTCAGCCTGATCGTCAATACGGGAGTGGCCGCTTACCTGTTGAGCCGCATTCATTCCCAGGGCATTCAGGTGCTGGAGCTCGGCGGTTGGTCAGCGCCGTTCGGAATCGTACTGGTAGCGGACATGCTGGCTGGTTTGCTGGTTGTCGCTGCCAACTTGACGGCGGTCATTTGTTTGCTGTTCGCCTGCAGGACGATCGGAGAAAAGCGGGAACGCTTTTATTTTCACTCGTTCTACCAATTCCTCATAGCAGGGGTTTGCGGCTCGTTTCTGACAGGCGATATCTTTAATCTGTTCGTCTTTTTCGAGGTCATGCTGATCTCGTCCTATGTGCTGATTGTGCTTGGCGCGACCAAGCAGCAGCTTCGCGAGTCGATCAAGTACGTGCTTGTCAACATGCTGTCGTCTGTATTTTTTGTCGTATCCGTCGGCTTGCTGTACGGCATGGTCGGAACCTTGAACATGGCGGATTTGTCTGTGCGTGTCGCAGAGATGGGGCAGGACGGCCTCATGAATATTATCGCGCTGATGTTTCTCTTTGTATTTGGCTTGAAGGCAGGCCTGTTCCTGTTCTTCTGGCTTCCGGGCTCGTACAGCGCGCCGCCTGCTGCCATATCAGCCATTTTCGCGGCGCTGCTGACCAAGGTCGGCATCTATGCGCTCATTCGTACATTCACGTTGATTTTTTATCACGATCCGGGCTTTACCCACGAATTGCTTGCATGGATGGCAGGGGCGACGATTGTGCTCGGCACTATTGGAGCCGTTGGCGCCAAGGACGTCAAAGGCATTCTGGTTTACAACGTCGTGGCTTCCGTCGGCTTTATCATCCTAGGTCTGGCCGCATTCACGGAAGGATCGTTGCAGGGCGTTGTCTACTACTTGATGCATGATATTGTAATCAAGGCGCTGCTCTTCCTGCTTGGCGGAGCGTTTCTGCTGGCGGCAGGCACCGGACATTTGCGGAGCACCGGGGAATGGATCAAGTCTTACCCGTTGCTTGGCTGGATGCTCTTCGTCACGGCGTTTGCGGTAGCCGGGGTTCCGCCGCTGAGCGGATTCGTCGGCAAGCTCCTCATTCTGGAGGGAGGCCTGCGCTCCGGATTGTATGTTCTCGTCGGGATCGGATTGCTGTCCAGCCTGCTGCTTCTCTATTCCATCATTCGATGGTTCATGGAAGGCTTCTGGAAGATACGTCCCGAAGGCGCTCCAACCGGAGGAGAGCCAAGAACCGTCCGCGCCCTGCTGCTTCCCTGCGGCCTGCTGTTGGCTGTTTCGGCTGCGCTGGGGCTTGGGGCGGAAGGACTGGCCGGATTCGTGGAACAAGCGGCGCAAACGATGGCGGACCCGTCTGTTTATATCGCCGCGGTATTGGGGGAATAGGCTATGGCCATACAGCTGTTGATGAATATGCTGATCGCGTTTGTCTGGATGTTTTTTCATAATGCATGGGACTTTGGCACGTTCGTGCTTGGCTACCTGGTCGGCCTGGGATTGCTGTTTACCCTGCGGCGCTTTTTGCCTAACGAGCTGTACTTTCGCCGTGCCTATGCGATTGTCAAGCTAATCTTGCTTTTTATCAAGGAGCTTGTTCTGTCCAGCTGGTTTGTCATCAGGGAAGTGCTTCGACCCAAGCTGAATATACGGCCAGGCATAATTGCCGTGCCGACTCGCTTGAAGAGCGATTGGGAAATTACAACCTTCGCCTGTCTGATTACGCTGACCCCCGGCACTTTGGCGCTCGAGGTTTCGCCGGAAGGGGATGTGCTCTACATACACTCGATGGACATTCCGGATACCGAGGAAGTGGTCAGGCAGATGAAAGAGACGTTCGAAGAGGCGATCATGGAGGTGACCCGCTAACATGCTGGATACTTTGCTGCTGATTGCGCTGTTCATCCAGTCACTGGCTGCGTTGGGCTGCATGTACCGTGTGATCAAGGGCCCTTCTGTATCGGACCGGGTCGTTGCCCTCGATTCGATGGGCATCAGTCTGATTTCGATCACGGCTATGCTGTCCGTGCTTTTGCGCAGCCAATCATTCATGGACATCATCTTGCTGATCGGGATTTTGGCCTTTATCGGCACGATTGCCTATTCCAAATTTATCGAAAGGGGTGTCGTCATTGACCGGAATCGACGTGGCAAGTGAGTGGTTGGTTGGATTGCTGGCTATTGCTGGCGCATTGTTTGCGATGTTCGGCACGTTCGGTCTAATTCGCCTGCCTGACGTATACACGCGCTCGCATGCGGCGACGAAAACGGCGACACTCGGTGTGATATGTGTGCTAAGCGGAGCCTTCTTATACTTCTGGCTGATCGAGGGTCATATTAGCGCCAAGCTGATCTTGGGCATTGTGTTTGTCTTCGTGACAGCGCCGGTAGGCGGCCATTTGATCTGCCGCGCGGCCTATCGTTCCGGCGTTCCGCTGTGGGAAGGCAGCACGCAGGATGAATTGAAAAAAAGATTGGAAGCTCCATCTCGCGCGGACGCGAAATAAGCGACGTCTGCTTTCCGCCCCCCTGCACCCGCTTGCGAATAGATGCCATTGGCACATATTCAAAGCGGGTGTATTCTGTTATAATGAAAACCAACATATGTTCGCAGTTGGCAGGAATGGGGAGAGAAATAGTGCGCATCATGGGAATCGATCCCGGCATTGCGATTGTCGGATTTGGCATCGTTGATAAAAAGGGGCACCAGCTTGTTCCGGTTCAATACGGTTCTATTCAGACAGAGGCGGGGACGGATACAGCCGAACGGCTGAAGAGCATTTACGAGACGCTGCTGGAGCTCATTGACCGCTATCAGCCTGACGCCGTTGGCATCGAAAAACTGTTTTTCAACCGAAATGTCACTACAGCCATTACGGTCGGACAGGCTCGCGGCGTCATCATGCTGGCTGCTGTGCAGAAAGGGCTGACCATTGGGGAGTATACGCCGCTGCAAGTGAAGCAGGCGATTGTGGGATATGGACAAGCAGAGAAGCGCCAGGTTCAGGAGATGGTGCGGATGTTTTTGCGCCTGCAGGCTGTGCCGAAACCGGATGATGTGGCGGATGCGCTTGCCGTAGCGATTTGCCATGCGCATTCCTTTACTTTGAATGAAAAACTTTCGCGCTAGAAGGAGCGTACAACCTAATGATCGATTTTTTGCGGGGGCACATTGCGCATACCGAAAGTGATTACATAGTCATGGATGTCAACGGAGTAGGGTACCAGGTGTTTTGTCCGAACCCCTACGAATGGATGGAGCAGGACGGGGAAGCAACGATTTATACGCACCATCATGTTCGGGAGGATGCGATCTTGCTGTACGGGTTTCGAACGAGAGAGGAGCAGGCGCTCTTTCGGAAGCTGCTGGATGTGAGCGGTATCGGACCTCGTGTGGCGCTAGGCATGCTTGCCGGGGCACGGCCCGAAGCAGTAGTGGGCGCGATTCAGCGGGAGGATGTCGCTTACTTGACTAAGCTGCCGGGAATCGGTCGCAAGACCGCTCAGCGTCTTGTACTGGACCTGAAGGACAAGCTGAAGCAGTGGGAGAGCGCGATAGGCGGTGGCGAAGCGGCTGCGGCCGGCGCCAAGCGGGTCCCAGGCGGCGTCCCGTCCTCAGACGCATGGCTGGAAGCCGCCGAGGCCTTGAAGGCGCTCGGATATTCGGAATCGGAAATTGATCAGGTACGGCCGGATGTGCTGGAGAAGGAAGCGGAGGATGCGCCATCTGACAAGCTGATGCGCTCCGCGCTGCAGCTGCTGTTCCGCGGATAGAAAAGGGGGAGGACAATGGAGGAACGTCTGGTGTCAGCCAACCTGATGATGGAAGATCATACGGTCGAGCTCAGTCTGCGTCCGCGCTATCTGGCGGAGTATATCGGCCAATCGCAGGCGAAGGAAAACTTGAAAGTATACATTGAAGCGGCCAAGATGCGGAACGAAGCGTTGGATCACGTCTTGCTGTACGGGCCGCCGGGATTGGGCAAGACGACGCTCTCGAACATTATCGCCAATGAACTGGGTGTCAATATTCGCACAACGAGCGGACCTGCGATTGAACGTCCCGGGGATTTGGCAGCAATTCTAACAAATTTGCAAGAAAATGATGTGCTGTTTATCGACGAGATTCATAGATTGAACCGAAGTGTGGAAGAAGTGCTGTACCCGGCGATGGAAGATTTCGCATTGGATATTATCATCGGCAAGGGGCCTAGCGCGAGAAGTGTGCGCCTTGACCTGCCGCCCTTCACCCTGATTGGCGCCACGACGAGAGCCGGACTGCTTTCGTCACCGCTGCGCGACCGATTCGGCGTTGTCAGCCGATTGGAGTATTACACGGTTGATGAGCTGAGCTTTATCGTTAGCCGGGCTGCCGATATTTTGCAAGTGCAGATCATGGGAGAGGCAGCCGCCGAGATCGGCTCGCGTTCTCGGGGCACGCCGCGGATTGCGAACCGGCTGTTGAAACGGGTCAGGGACTTTGCGCAAGTCAGAGGTGATGGCGTAATCACAGAAAGTCTGGCGATGGAAGCCATGCGCCTGATTCAGGTTGACCCGCTTGGATTGGACCAGATTGACCACAAGCTGCTGGAAGCGATTATCAAAAGCTTTCGCGGCGGTCCGGTCGGCTTGGATACGATCGCAGCCATGATTGGCGAGGAAAGCCAGACGATAGAGGATGTTTACGAGCCGTATTTGCTGCAGATCGGATTTCTGCAGCGAACGCCGCGCGGCAGGATGGCGACCGATCTGGCCTACCGTCATCTCGGATTTACTCCGCCGTCAGAAGCTTCTACATGACCGATATTCAGAAAGGATGAAAATTTCATGATACAGTCAATCAAGCGCCTTTCTGCGCTTGCCCGCATCCGGTCCGTGGTTGCCGTTGTGCTTGCATTGGGATTGCTTGTGAATGCCGCTTGGTCCGCTCCTGTCGCCATGGCGAATGTGCCCGGCCTGGACCGCATTAAGGTTACATTGTTCATCGCTGCGCGGGGCTCCGTGCCGGCCGTTACGCTGCAAGGTTCCGAGCCGCTTGTTCTCTCGCATGGCGGCGGTCAGTCCCAGGATGCATGGATGACGGTCCAATCTCCTGTCAAGGTCATGCTGGACCAATTTTACGTGCAGGTGTTGGAGACAACAGATTATGCGGCAGCGGAGGCAATGCGCAATCGGGTTCTTTCCCAGCGCGCCGATGCGATGATCTGGCGGCACGCTCGGGCGGGGAAGACGCTGTACCGTGTCGTGGCGGGATTTTCCTCCAATGCCGATCAAGCAAGGCAGGCTTTGGCTGATGTAAGAGGCTTGAACGGCGCCGCACCCGTGCTGGCAGGTCCTCTGCATTGGCAAACCGGATCATTCGCGGCCTTGAGTGAGGCGGAGCAGCATGCAGCTGTCATTGCCCAAGCAGGCATAGATGCCGAAGTAGCCATGAAGCGCGGCGATAACGGCGTTGTCTATACAGTCTTTGTGGGGAATGCAGCCGCTGCAGCGGATCTCACAGCCATTCGCGAGCAGGCGGCGAAGTTGATGCCGAATATCCAGCTGCAGCAAGCGGATGCCCAGTCTGCTTATCTGCTTCGCCGCATGGATGTAACGGCAGGAAGTGGAAATGCCATCCCGTCGTATGCGATCAACGCGGACAATCAGCGGCTGCGCATTTCGGCTGCCCAGGGCGGGACCATACAGGTGGATGAGCGCTTCGGGCGATCGTATCGCGGGGCAATCGAGATTTCGCAATATGCGAACCAGCTTGCGGTGATCAACGATGTGCCGTTCGAGCAGTATTTGGCATCTGTCGTCGGCACCGAGATGGGAGCGGGATTCCCGCTCGAAGCTCTTAAGGCGCAAGCGGTTGCCGCCAGAACCTTCGCCCTGTTGGTAGGGATGAAATACGGCATCGCGCATATATCGGATACGACTTTCGATCAAGCGTATACAGGAGTTGGCGCGGAATCGGCCATAGTTTCTCAGGCTGTTCAGGCCACACAAGGAGAAGTGCTGCTGGATCAATCAGGCAAGGTGATTGAGCCATTCTACTCTTCCAATGCGGGCGGATTTACCGCGCATCCGTCCGAGGTGTGGTTGAACCCTGTCCCTTATGTCAAGCAAGTGCCCAGTCCAGATGAGAACGCCCAGGCCGGGAAGCATATGTGGGACAGAGTAATCTTGCCGGACGGACAAGTCGGCTTTATTCGCACGGATTATACAACGGATAGCGGGAGCAGCACAGAAGGCGGGTTTCCTTACGTGACCGTGACAGGCAGCGGTGTCAATGTGCGGCCTGCGCCCAAGGTCGACAATGTGAGCAGTGCGCCGATTGCGCAGGTCAATCAGGGAGACAGACTGATTCGGATAGATCAGGTCATGGAGTCCGGGGCATATAGTTGGATGCACGGGCCCTTTGCGGCGGACGAGCTGCTGCGAATCATCCAGACGCGAACCAACAGCGCGATCCAGGGGCCGTTGACAGCGCTTGAAGTGACGAAGCGCGGTCCGTCAGGCCGGGCAATAGAGGTTCAGGCTAATGGGCAAACCATCGCTGTCTCCTATCCCGACCAGTACCGTAACGCGCTCGGCGGCTTGAACAGCACACGTTTTGAAATCGAGCAAACCGCAGACCTGACTATCCTGGGGTCTTCCGGCAAAGTGACGAAGAAGCCAGAAAACGCCGGGTCCATGTATGTTTTGACCGGTACAGGCTCAGCGGCTGCTCCGCTTAATCAGGAAAGCTTTCTTCTCGTGAATGCGGATGCCGAAGCACGTGTGGCAACGGTGAAGCCTCACTTTGTATTTATCGGATCAGGCTTTGGTCACGGGCTTGGCATGTCCCAATGGGGAGCCAAGGATTTGGCTGAAAACGGGTATGGTTACCGGGACATTCTCCAATACTATTATCAGCATGTAAACATTGCCAAAGGATGAACAAAAGCATATGAATGTGGACTTATTTGACTTTGATTTGCCCGAGGAGCTAATCGCGCAGACGCCGCTTGCGGAGCGCACTGCTTCGCGGCTGCTTGCCCTGAACAAACAAACTGGTGAATACCGCCATGAGCAATTTGAGCAACTGGTTCACTATTTGAATCCCGGCGATGTGCTGGTGCTGAACAATACCAAGGTGCTTCCTGCTCGTCTGCAAGGCGTGAAGATGGATACGGGCGCGCATGTGGAACTGCTGCTTCTGAAGTCGTTAGGCGAGGACCGTTGGGAAACGCTGGCGAAGCCGGCCAAAAGACTGAAGCGAGGAACCGTAATTGGCTTTGGGATGAAGGAAGAAGGCGACGAACCGCTTCTTACAGCAACCGTGGATGAAGAGGGCGAGATGGGAGCGCGAATCGTGCGCTTTGCTTACCAGGGCATCTTCAATGAGCTGCTGGATCGGCTTGGCCAAATGCCACTTCCTCCGTATATTCGGGAAAGTCTTGCAGACCGGGACCGCTATCAGACGGTATACGCCGAAGAGGAGGGCTCGGCCGCTGCGCCAACGGCAGGTCTTCATTTCACCAAGGACTATTTGCGGAAGCTGGAGGAAAAGGGTATAATTTTATCCTATGTTACCCTGCATGTAGGTCTTGGCACGTTTCGGCCCGTTTCGGCCGAGCGAGTAGAGGATCATGACATGCATGCGGAATATTACGCCATTTCGGAACAGACGGCTTCTGTCCTTCGCGAGGCTAAGCGTCGCGGAAGTCGGGTGGCCGCAGTAGGCACGACTTCAGCCCGTACCTTGGAAACATTGGCCAACCGGTTTCCTGAGGGCGATTATAAGGCGTGCTCGGGATGGACGAGCATCTTTATTTATCCCGGTTATCCTTTTCGGCTCGTTGACGTGCTGTTAACGAACTTCCATCTGCCGAAATCAACGTTATTGATGCTGATCAGCGCCATGGCTGGACGGGAGAATGTCCTGCGCGCTTATCGCGAGGCGGTTCAGGAGCGGTACCGCTTCTTTAGCTTTGGCGATGCCATGCTGATTTACTAAAAGGAGCTTACTATGTCAGCCATACGATATGAAGCGATCAAAACTTGCAAGCAATCGGGCGCCCGGTTAGGGAGGGTACATACGCCGCATGGGGTTATCGAAACCCCGGCCTTCATGCCGGTCGGCACGCTTGCTACTGTAAAAGCTATGAGTCCGGACGAATTAAAGGAGCTGGACGCGCATATTATTTTGAGTAACACGTATCATTTGTTCCTGCGTCCCGGGCATGAATTGATCCGGGAGGCCGGGGGGCTGCACAAGTTCATGAGCTGGGACCGGCCGATCTTGACCGACAGCGGGGGTTTTCAAGTGTTCAGCTTGAGCGAGATGCGCAAAATCAGTGAAGAAGGCGTGGAGTTTCGCTCTCATCTGAATGGCGACAAGCTATTCTTGTCTCCCGAAACCGCTACCGATATCCAAAATGCGCTGGGATCGGATATCATGATGGCCTTCGACGAATGCCCGCCGTATCCGGCTGAATACGATTATGTCAAACAATCAACCGAACGAACTTCCCGTTGGGCCGAACGCTGCCTGCAGCATCACAAGCGTCCGGAAGATCAGGCGCTGTTTGCCATCGTACAAGGAGGCATGTATCGCGATCTTCGCGAGCAAAGCGCGCGGGAGTTGACTTCCATGGATTTCCCGGGGTATGCTATTGGAGGATTAAGTGTCGGGGAACCCAAGCATCTGATGTACGAGGTGCTGGATTATACCGTGCCGCATCTGCCAGCAGGCAAGCCCAGGTACTTGATGGGGGTCGGTTCGCCGGATGCGCTGGTAGAGGGAGCGATACGCGGGATCGATATGTTCGACTGCGTGCTGCCAACCCGCATCGCTCGCAATGGGACAACCATGACGAGCCAAGGGCGGCTGGTCGTGCGCAATGCGAAGTACGCGAAGGATTTTGGACCGCTTGATCCGGCATGCTCCTGTTATACATGCCGAACGTTTTCGAGGGCTTATATTCGTCATCTTTTCAAGTGCGACGAGATTCTCGGCCTTCGCTTGACGACCTGGCACAACCTGCATTTTTTGCTGGAGCTGATGCGTAATGTGCGTCAGGCCATTCAGGAAGACCGTCTGTTGGATTTCCGCGACAGCTTCTTCCAGGCGTATGGTCTGGACAAGGACGACAGAGGCTTCTGAGATTGACTTGGCCGTTGGGGGTTCATGATTTTACACTATATAAAGGAGGAAGCATACATATGTCTATGTTTCTAGCCGCCGAACCAGTAAGTGCCGGCGCATCGTTGTTCAACTTGTTATGGCCGCTCGTGCTGATGTTTGCGATCTTCTACTTTTTGCTCATCCGCCCGCAGCAGAAGCGGCAAAAACAACGCAACATGATGTTGTTGAACTTGTCCAAGGGGGACAAAATCGTAACGATTGGCGGCATCCATGCCACCATCGTGGAATTGACCGACGATACGGCAGTGATTCGGGTGAATGACGCAACGAAGCTGACGATAGATCGAAGCGCGATCAATTCTGTTAAGAGCAAGGAAGAAAGCAGCGAGTCCTAATTCCGATTGGGACGCAAAAAGCTCCGTTCGCCAGAAGCATGATGGCGAACGGAGCTTTTTTTTCTTCAGGGCGCTGCTTACATATGCTCCTGCATGGGCAGCGATTTCTTGCTCTTGAGCCGGATTGAAGCAGGAAGCAAACTCCAGATAACATCGCGCTCCGCCAGACGTAGGGCGAAGGTAGCGGCGAACCAACCGAGCAAGAGGCCGCCTATCATGTCGGTGAACCAGTGAATGCCTAGGCAGAAGATGGAAAAAATAACCGTAATCGCCGACCAAATGGTAAACCATTTCCACCTTCTGCTGCCCGATCGCGTCGCCAGTATGGCCAGCGTAACAGACAATGAAGTGTGCAGGCTCGGAAAGCAATTGTCCAGTCCGGACAGGTTCCGATAAGTGGTTTCAAAGGTCGGGAACACATCGATCATCAAGAAGCGCACTTCAATCGGTGGAAATGCCCAGACTTCCTTCACAGGAAAAAACAAGTAGAACGGGATCGCAATCATATAGTTAAGCATGATCGCATAGCAAAGCGCATAAAACAACGTGTCATTTCGCTGGAACGAATAGATGACCATTGACGCCATCAAGATGGCAGAGAAGACAACTACATAGAAAAACGATGTATAGGCCGTCAGCCATGGATGCTCGAAGATGGATTGCACCAAATAAACAAAATTCCCTTCCAGCTTGTAGAAGGATGCGGTGAAATCAGGCTGCTTTCCGAGATGGTTCTCCACCTGCAGCTCCAGCTTGTTGATGAGCAGGATGCAGAGTACTGCAATGAAATGATAAAGGTGCTTTCTCGATGTCCACAACTGTCTGATGAACGTGGCCGCTGCGCCTAACGGCTGCTTGCGTGTAACAAAGCCGGTTAAGACGGCCATGGTGACGATCATATAGGCCATGACATGGGGCATGGAATGAAACAGCGTCAAGGTGCTTTCCCCCTATAATGCGAACTATAACGGATACGTATTATATCACGCATAGGGGAGTAGAAACAGTTATAAATGTACTATTTTCTCAGATTCACGCCAATCATGCCGCCAACTGCACCAATCAGGAAGGACATAACGGCCAATATGCCGGTATGTATGCTCCATCCCGCATCAAAGCCCAGAAAGCTGACGAGGACGATGAGCAGGGCATAGAGCAGTCCGGTAACGCCGCCGAAGTACCAGCCTTTGAAGCCGGAACGCTTGCCCGCAGTCAAGCCCCCGCACAACAGGGCTGCGCCGTGTATGAGATAAACATACAGCGACAGGCTTTGCTCGCGCATGCTGGTAAACACAAGCAGCAGCGACACGAGCAGCGTGCACAAAATCATAGTGGCGAAGGCATAAAGCAACCCGGCCGGGAGTGGTGAAGTCACGCGAATGGATCGCATTTTGTTCAACGGATTCATCCTTGGCATACCGCCTTTCACGAGTGATGTGCTTATCCCATATGTATGGAGCCGGTCAGCTTTTTAGTACAAAACTTCCAAGCAT
Organism: Xylanibacillus composti; assembly: GCF_018403685.1. Taxonomy (NCBI): domain Bacteria; kingdom Bacillati; phylum Bacillota; class Bacilli; order Caryophanales; family Paenibacillaceae; genus Xylanibacillus; species Xylanibacillus composti. The sequence continues at coordinate 32,176 of NZ_BOVK01000041.1, read as the reverse complement.
GAACTAGCCGCACACCGGGTGACACTAGGAGCAAGGAAGGGGACGGTACGACAATGGAATGGTCTGCGATTCTGTTTCGCACAGTGCTCATTTACTTTGTCTTGTTTTTGGTGTTGAGGCTTATGGGCAAGAGAGAAATTGGCAAATTGTCGGTGTTTGATCTGGTCATATCGATTACGATCGCCGAAATGGCTGCGATTGTAGTGGAAAATCCAAATAATGAGATGGTCAAAGGCTTGCTCCCGATCGCCACGCTGGTCTCGATCCAAATTATCATATCGTGGATTACTCTCAAAAGCCGCAAGCTGCGTCTTCTTTTTGACGGTCGGCCAAGCTACTTGATCCGCAATGGCAAGCTGGACCGTCAAGAGATGAGGAAGCAGCGTTACAACCTTGACGATCTGATGCTGCAGCTAAGAGAACGGAATGTGACGAACGTGGCAGACGTGGAGTTCGCCATCTTGGAGACGTCAGGAAAATTGAACGTCGTCCAGAAAAGCGAATTTCCGAAAACGGGCTCGGCTAACGGCAAAATACGCTACGAGGGTCTTCCGGTTCCGCTCATCATGGATGGCAAGGTGCGCGATGATAATCTGGAAGCCATCGGGAAGACCCGCTTTTGGCTCAAAAATGAACTGCAGCGCTACGAGGTTCGGGATTTTAAGGATGTCTTTCTCTGCACAATTGACCATAAGGGCAAGCTGTTCGTCAACAAGATGGACAAATCTCAGAAATAGCGTGCCAGCTTGCGGCCGATCCAAGGAATGCGGGTCAAATCCTGCTTGTCGACAAGCCCCAACGGAAAGAGAGCGGCGACATAGAGAGTCATGCCCGTTATGCCGGCGAACAAAAAGCGGGCCAAATCTTGGGAAGGGACAAACGGCAAAGGCTTATACATGATGACATAACAGATGATGCCCATGCCGACAGCCGCTGCTGCGACTTTCAGAAAGTCTGCGGCCGGGAGACGAACGCCGGTTGCCCGGACTACACTTTGCCAATGCAGCAGCGTCACCAATACGATGTTGATGCCTATCGCGATGACCGCGCCCGATATGCCCAGATTCGTCTTGGCTGCAAGCAAATAAATGAGCAGCAGCTTGACGATCGAGCCGGCCAAGGTGTTCAACAAGGCGGCGCCTGGTTTGTCCAGCGCTTGCAGGGCAGCTTGCAGCGGCGCCTGGAAATACATGAAAATGGCGGCGGGTGCGATCAAGCGCAGCATTTCGCCAGCTTCCAGATCCCGATACAGGAAGTAGCAGATCGGCGCTGCCAGCACATACATGAATACAGCGAAAGGAGCGCCGGTCACAAGCGCCAATCGAAGGGACTGGTGCAGCCGCATATGGATCAGCCGCATGTTCTTGCGCGAGGCGGCTTCCGACAACGAAGGGACGAGGGAAACGGCCAGGGAATAGGTCAAGGCGCCGGGCAGCAGCAGGATGGGGATCACCATGCCTGAGAGCATGCCGTATTGAGCTGTGGTGACGGCCGCTGCGACGCCCGCAGCTGCAAGGCTGCGAACAATGACTACGGATTCGAAGAAGTAGGAGAAGGAACCGACCAGCTTGCTCCCGGTCACGGGAATGGATACAGTCAGGAGCTTTTTCATTGTCCGCAGATGGAGTCTCAAGCTGCCGCCTGTTCCAATAGCTGCCTGAGCTTTCGGCAGCTTTTGCTTGCGTGTGCGCGCATACTGCCAAAGCAAAACAGCCAAGCCCAGCATTTCACCCAGAAGGACGCCTGCCATTGCGCCAGCAGCCGCATATTCTACTCCGTATGGCAGCATGGCGACAGACATGGCCAATGTCGCTACACTTCGCGCGATGGTTTCCACGATTTGCGAAGCCGCGGTTGGAATCATATTGTGACGGCCTTGGAAATAGCCGCGAAAGACAGAGGATACGCTGACCAGAATGATGATGGGGCTCATGACCAAGAACGCATAGAGCACCCTGCTGTCGGTAAAGATTCTGGTAGACAGCCAAGGGGCGATCCAGAGGCAAATGAGCGCAAAGCCGATGCTGAGCGGAACAGTCAAGCACAGAGCCGTGATAAGAATGCGCCGGACCGCGTCTTCATTGCCCTGCGCTTCTGCTTCCGCGACAAATTTGGACACGGCGAGTGGAATGCCGCCTGTAATCAGGGTAACCAGCACAATAAATGGGGGATACGCCATCTGATACAGGCCCAAGGCTTCCTTGCCGATATAGCGGGGAAGCAGAATGCGCGGCACAAAGCCCAGCAAGCGGTTCAAGACGCCAGCACCCAATAAGATCATCGTTCCCTGTATAAAGGTTTGTTTATGTGTTACGGAAAGCTTGTTCACTTTGTCCGCCCCTTTCTCTCCCTATGAATATGCAAGTCCACGTCAGATTTAGACTAAGGCTTTGCACGATCGAGGCAGGATTTTCGGCGTTGATCGCGAATACTGTTAAGACACAGGAGCAAGGCTGTTGAACGGGGGTTAGGAAGCATGGCAGAAGAACAGATTCCTGTTGAAGAGGATGATTACGAAGAGGATCAGGCCCGGAATGATGAGGAATGGGACGAGGCCTATATGAGCAGGGTTATTGAAGAGCTCTGCATCAGCAAGGCAGAAGAATTCCGCCTGCTCGGTTATGAGCAAGTGACAGGTGCAGATGTGTGGCAGTGTGTCAGCGAGCCGTACATCAAGACCGGCATGCCCCGGCTGCATCGGATAGTCAATGATATTTTGACGCTGAAGATTACCAAGTTTATGAATCAGATGACGTTGAACGCTTATAAAGGAATTGAATTCTAGGCTTTGTTTGGGCTCCCTGTCCTGTTGCTGGCGGACAGGGTTTTTTGACTTGTATTTTTGCACTAGTTTATAATAGGGCTATTGAAAAAAAAGGATTGTTGGGAAGGGAGCTCGTTTATAGTAATGGATTTCAAGCGAATCGCCGCATTTTTTGTTATTGTGGTTGCTCTGTTTGCAACGATAGCAGCCACAAGTCCGCATATTATGGACAATATCAAACTGGGCCTTGATCTGAAGGGCGGGTTTGAAATTTTATACGAAGCGGAGCCGATTAACGAGAACGGGACGCTGACCCGGGAAGTGCTTCGCCAAGCGGCGCGCAGCATTGAATCGCGCGCCAATGCGAGCAAGGTGGCAGAGCCGGAGGTAACGCCGGAAGGAGACAACCGCATACGCGTCAAGCTGGCCGGCGTGGAGAATCAAGAGGAGGTTCGCCGCATTCTGAGGGAGCCTGCGGAGCTTACCTTCCGCAGCAGCCAAGGCTGCGAATCGCCGACGGATTATTGCAAGATCGAAATGGACGGCAGCGATTTCGTGGAAGGCGGCGCGAAGGTGGAGTTCCACGCTGACACGAACCAGCCAATTGTAGCCATTCAAGTGAAGGACCCGCAGAAGTTTGCGGAAATCACGCAAAGACTGCTTCATCAGCCATTGGCCATCTACATGGATGACCAGCTTCAATCCGCACCTGTTGTGCAAGGGGTAATGCGCGACGGTAATGCTACAATTACAGGCAGCAATACGATTGAAGAGGCAAGGCAGCTGGCGCAGACGATTAACCTGGGAGCGCTGCCTGTGCGGCTGACTGAGCTGTATACCCAGAGCGTTGGCGCTACGCTTGGCCAGTTGTCGTTGGAGCAGACCTTGACTGCTGCGACGATCGGTTCGGTCATCATTCTTCTCTTTATGCTGGTGTTCTATCGCTTGCCGGGAGTAGTGGCGAGCATTACTTTGATCACATATACCTGGCTGCTGCTTTTGGTGTTGTATTGGATGAAGGCGACGCTGACGCTGCCGGGCATCGCCGCGCTCGTGCTTGGCATCGGCATGGCGGTAGACGCCAACATTCTAACCAATGAACGGATCAAGGAGGAAATTCGCAGCGGCAAATCGCTGTTCTCCTCCTTAAGGTCCGGTTTTCGCAACTCGCTGCGGACTATTCTGGATGCGAACATTACCACGATTCTTGCTGCGGTCGTGCTGTACTTTATCGGCACCGGGATGGTGCAGGGCTTTGCCCTGACGCTGATCTTCAGCATTCTGGTCAGCATGGTGACGAATGTGCTGCTGTCCAGATGGCTGCTGCATCTGTTGGTTCGCGGCCGCCTGGTTACCAAGCCGGCATACTTCGGGGTTAAGGAGGAGGAAATCAGTGAGTTATAAAGTAAAGTTCGACTTTGTTCGCATTCGACGCAAGCCCTTCCTTATCTCTGCGATTATAACAATAGCCGGGATTGTTGCGTTGTTAGCGTTCGGTCTCAATTATGGCGTGGACTTCACATCCGGCACGCGAATGGATATTTCGGTAGGAACAACGATTACGAAAGAAGAGGCGGAAGCCGCCTTTCTGGAGGCTGGCTTGGAGCTCCCGCCAGAGCTGACAATCGGCGGTGATAACGACCGCGTCAGCGTTCGCTTTGACAAGGTATTGGCTGAAGATGAACGAACCGGCTTGATCGGCGTATTTGAATCGAAGTATGGCGAGCAGGTCGCGTATGAAGAAAATACAGTTGATGCCGGCATGGCGAAAGAACTGGGGCGCAAGGCCATCTTCGCTGTGGCTATGGCTAGTCTGGGGATCGCCCTTTACGTTAGCATACGCTTTGAATGGCGCTTTGCCCTATCCGCGCTCATTGCGCTGCTGCATGGCGCTTTTGTGGTGGTCAGCATCTTTTCTATTTTCAGATTGGAAGTGAACCTGACTTTTGTTGCAGCCATATTAACGATTATCGGCTATGCGATTAACGATACGATTGTGACGTTCGACCGCATACGAGAAAATCTAAAGACAGCGAATATTAGACGGTTTGACGATTTGGCAGAGCTTGTGAATGAAAGCTTGTGGCAGACGCTTACTCGCTCGATCAATACGGCCGCAACGGTGTTGTTTGCCGCTCTGGCGCTGTTCATCTTTGGCAGTGAATCGTTGCGCATGTTCTCGCTTGCGATGGTCATTGGCTTGACAGCCGGGGCTTACTCCTCCGTCTTTATCGCAAGTCAGGTTTGGCTGGAGATAAAGGCCAAATCTTTGAAGCCAGGTTCTGCTGATCCGAAATCAGCATAGGAGTCAAATCAGACATTCTGAACAAGGAGTGACCTCATGACAGATCAACGCTTCTCCAAAGCAGAGTTTGCCGCTTGGATCGGAATCGTCGGCAATCTTGCGCTGGCCGCGCTTAAGGGCGGGGTAGGCTTTGTGTCGAACAGTAAAGCGCTGATCGCAGATGCGGCGCACTCGGCTTCCGATGTCGCCGGCTCTGCTGCTGTGTTGATCGGTTTGAAGGCAGCCAAGAAGCCGCCTGACGCGGATCACCCATATGGACATGGCAAAGCAGAGTCGATTGCAGCGATTATTGTCTCGGTACTCTTGCTGCTTGTCGGGTTAGAAGTGGGCATATCGGCGACGAAAGCTATTTACTACGGCGTCGAGGAACCTTCTGCCTATTATGGATGGGCGATCGCGGTAATTGTATTTTCCATCGTGGCGAAGGAAGCGATGTTTCAATACAAGTATCGCTTGGGCAAGAAGCTGTCCAGCCAAGCATTGATCGCGAACGCTTGGGAGCATCGCTCAGACGTGTTCTCTTCGGTCGCCGCGCTTGTAGGGGTAGGCGGGGCTTTGCTCGGCGTATACTTGGGCTATTCCTGGATGTATTATTTGGACCCGGTCGCGGGCTTGATCGTGTCGCTATTGGTTCTGCGCATGGGTTATCGCCTGATTATGGAATCGATTCATTCCACGATGGACCACGTTCTGCACGAGGATGAAGCCAAAGAATTGACGGAAGCGGTAGAACGCGTGAAAGGCGTTATCGCGGTTAACGAGCTGCGCGCGCGCGAGCACGGACATTATGTGATTGTGGACACAAAGATCAGCGTGAATCCGAAGATCACTGTCATGGAAGGGCATGATATCGCGAAAATGGTCAAGCACTATCTGCTGTCCAGATTTTCGCATGTGAGCGATGTGTTCGTCCACGTCAATCCGTATGATCCGGGGTATCCGTACAAAAGCACAGTGGATACCGACCGAAATGATCAACCGACGATTATTCACTAAAACAACCGAGGGGTTGACCCTGAGCCGAATGCTTGGCGGGCAGGGACAGCCCTGTCTTTATGCAAAAATGAAAATGGCTGGAAGGGGGAGTATGCCCGGTGCTTCATGCAAAGGCAAGATGGAACATACAGACAACCGCGCAGGCGGAAGCCGACAGGCTGGCAGAGGAAGCAGGCATATCCCGGCTGTTGGCCCGTTGTTTCTTGCTTCGCGGCATCCGAACTGCCGCAGAGGTTCATGCCTTTCTTGCCGATTCGGGCGACTGCTATGAGGATCCTTTCGCCATGCGAGACATGCAGGTGGCGGTTGAACGCATCCGCTCCGCCATTGCGCGGGGGGAACGGATTCTCGTCTACGGGGATTACGATGCGGACGGCGTCAGCTCGACCTCGCTTATGGTGTATGTGCTGAAGGAACTGGGCGCCGACTTCGATTATTACATACCTCACCGCCAAACCGAGGGGTACGGCCTGAATGTGCATGCGCTGGACGAGGCCAAGGAGAAGCGAACGGATCTGCTCATTACGGTCGATAATGGAATCAGCGCTGTAGAGCCGATTGCCTATGCGAACGAGCTGGGCTTGGACGTTATCGTCACGGACCATCACGAACCGCCTGACCAACTGCCCGAAGCTCTGGCCCTTCTTAACCCGAAGCGGCCGGATTGCCCTTATCCATTCAAGGGTCTCGCAGGCGTAGGGGTGGCGCTGAAGCTGGCCCAGGCTCTGACCGGGGAAACTCGACCGCAGTGGCTGCAGGTTGCGGCGATAGGGACGGTAGCGGATTTAATGCCGCTGACCGGCGAGAATCGGACGATTGTCAAGGCCGGCCTTGCCGCGATGGAAACTGATCCGCTGCCGGGCGTTCGCGCTCTTGCCGCCGTGTCCGGCTTGTCCGGCAAGCGCTTGACTTCGACGCATATCGGCTTTTCGCTGGGTCCGCGGATCAATGCGGGCGGGCGTCTGGACAGTGCGCTGCCGGCAGTGGAGCTGCTGACGACGCAATCCGAGCAAGCCGCGGAACAGCTTGCCCATGACCTGGACGCATGCAACGCCGAACGGCAGCAGCTTGTTCAAGAGATGCTGGAAGAAGCGAAAGCGATAGTGGAAAGCCAAGGGCAGACATCGGAGAAGCGAAGCATAGTCGTTGCGAAGGAAGGCTGGAACATTGGCGTAGCCGGAATCGTCTCCTCGAAATTGACGGATTGCTATTACCGGCCCTCGGTTGTGCTGTGCATAGACCGGAATACAGGGAAAGCCAAGGGCTCTGCGCGGTCGATAGACGGCTTTGACCTGTACGCGGCGCTTACGGCTTGCAGCCATCTGCTGGAGCATTATGGCGGACACCAGGCAGCAGCTGGCATGACGCTTCAAGCGGAGCAGGTTCCGGCTTTTGCAGAGGCTTTGGAGCGCTTGGCTGCCGAGCAGCTTCGCGAGGAAAATCTGCAGCCAATGCTCCATGCTGACGGGGAATGCGTCCTGGACGACATTACATTGGAGACTGCCGCGGAGCTGGAACGCCTCGCTCCGTTCGGCATGAGCAATCCCCTTCCGCGCTTTGTGCTGAGGCAGGTAGCGGTAGAAGAGATGCGTCAACTCGGCAAGGATGGCAGTCATCTGCGGCTCAAGCTTCGTTCGGCATCTGCCCGCGCGGAGGCGATCGCCTTCGGCGCCGGCGAATCGGCGTGGCGTATTTCACCAACTGCAACGCTGGATGTACTGGCTGAAATCACAGTGAACGAATGGAACGGCAATCGCAAGCCGCAGCTCATGGTGCAGGATATGCTGGTACCGCATGTCCAAATATTCGATTGGCGTGGAGATCGCTGCGATTCCCCCCGTGTCAGCCGCTTGGCGCGCGAGCTCCACACACGCACGGGAATTGTTCTGCTCGGGCATGCAAATCAGGAGGAAACAGTCTATTGGCGCGAACAGGCAGAGGCACGCGGCGCGTCTGCTGTTTGGCTGACAGCGGGCGGGCAACTCGCAGCCGCATCCGCGAACCCGGCAGAGCTTGGTTCGGTGCATGAGCAAGCTTGGACTGACCTGGTGCTGGTCGGCCTGCCTAACCGCCTGGAGGACTTGCAAGCGCTGCTTTCAAGGTGCGAGCAAGTGGAGCGCATGTATGCGCTGTTTGGCGAGCCTGATCATGCTGCCTGGCATATGCCGAACCGCGAGCATTTCAAGCAGATTTATGCACTGCTCCGCGGCCAATCGCAATGGCCGTTGGCGGCTCAGAAATCCTGGCAAGCGACATTGGCAAGGAAATGCGGAATTTCCCAGGAAATTGTTCGGTTTGCAATTGAGGTTTTTGAGGAATTGGGCTTTATTGCGCGCATCGGTTCATCCAGTTTGCAAGTGGTAGAAAAGCCTGCGAAAAAAGATCTTGCCGAATCGGCCGCCTATCGCAAACGCAAAGCTTTGGCCCGCACGACAGAGCGCCTGGTGAGCTCGACTTCGGAGCAAGTAAGTGAATGGCTGCTTGGTTCGCTTGGACATGCTGTTGGTCATTCAGACGAACCATACAGCAATAAACCATCAGTGACGGAGGATGCAGTATGAATTTCAAAGAACATATTCGGGTTATCGAGGATTTCCCCCAGCCGGGTATTCGCTTCAAGGACATCACGACCTTATTGAAAAACGGAGAGGCTTACCGGGCATCGATCGATGCCATCGCCGAACAGGTCAAGTCGTTGAATATTGATGTCATTGCCGGACCTGAGGCGAGGGGCTTTGTCGTTGGCGCGCCGCTCGCTTATGCGCTAGGTGTGGCCTTCGTTCCGATTCGCAAAAGCGGGAAGCTGCCTTGGGAGTCGATTGAAGCGAGCTACGAGCTGGAATACGGCAAGGACAAGCTGGCGATGCACAAGGATGCGATATCTCCTGGCCAGCGCGTGCTGATTGCGGACGATTTGCTCGCAACGGGCGGGACGATTGCGACATGTCTGGATCTGGTTGGCCAGCTGGGCGGAGAGGTTGTAGGTGCCGCGTTTATGATTGAGTTGACTTATTTGAACGGCAGAAGCAAAATGCCGGGGGTAGATATTATTACGTTAATGCAATACTAAAATTGCCCACAAAAGCGAAGCGCCGCTTCGCAGTATATGCCTAATGCTTTTGCGGTGATTGATCCGAAGATTGGCGAGGATTTGACAAGGATGGTGCAAGGAGGCTGGTCACACGCTGTGGCTCACGGCCTCCTTGCTTGCATTTGAAAGGAGAAGGAGACGGACGATGTTGAAAGCGGCGACAGCCCGGTTTTTGGATGAGCATCGGAGTGAATTTGCGGCAGTCAGCAAGGCAATATGGGAGAATCCGGAGCTTGGTCATCGAGAATTTTATGCATCCTCTCTCCTGACTGACCTGCTTGCCAAGTTTGGCTTTGCCGTCAACCAAGGGACAGCGGGAATGGAGACGGCATTTACAGCTGTATACGATTCCGGCAAGGAAGGTCCGGTACTCGGATATTTGTCGGAGTATGATGCGCTTCCGGGACTAGGCCATGCATGCGGCCACAACTTGATTGGCGTTGCCAGTGCAGCTGCTGCTATCGCGCTGCGTGAGGCTATAGATGCGTATGGCGGGAAAGCGGTCGTGTTCGGGACGCCGGCAGAGGAGACGAATGGCGCCAAGGTTACGATGGCCGAACAAGGCTTGTTCGACCAGGTAGACGCCGTGATGATGGTTCACCCGCTGTCCCACTATGAAAGAAGCGGAAGCTCCATGGCGATGGAGGCGCTTCAATTCGATTACTTCGGCAAGGCGGCTCATGCTGCGGCCAACCCGGAGGACGGCATCAATGCCTTGGATGCAGTCATCCAGTTGTTTAACGGCGTGAACGCGCTGCGCCAACAGCTGCCTGACGGGGTGCGAGTACATGGGATTATCAGCAACGGCGGGGAAGCGCCTAATATTATCCCGGACTTCGCGCAAGCCAAGTTTTATGTCCGCGCAGCAAACAAAAGGACACTGCAGGACATGGTCGACAAAGTAAAGCGCTGCGCCGATGCTGCGGCTCTATCTGCCGGATGCCGCATTCAAGTGTCCAACTACGAGCTGAGCTATGATGACATGCGCACGAATTCAGTGTTGTCCCAGCAATTCACGGACAATTTGATCCAACTGGGTGTGAAGCCGGATGACGTGAAGGAAGGGCAGCCAGGCGGCTCCATCGATCTGGGCAATGTCAGCTACCGGACAGCTGCAATACATCCTTACATTCAAATCGCCGATTGCCCGTTTGCTCTTCATACTCCGGAGTTTCGCGCTGCGGCGGGCAGCGAGCGGGGCATGGATGCGATGATCCTGGGCGCCAAGGCCTTAGCCTGGACGGGCTGCGATTTGCTTGAGGACCGAACGCTGCTGCAGCGGGTGAGAGATGAGTTTCAGCACTTCTCGTCACCTCGTCATATATAATTCTTTGCTGAAGAAAAGCTTCATGAGCTTGCTCCCATCCATTCATCCCCATTCCTCCTTCCAAATAAAAAACGCCCCTACCCATCGCAGGATGGGTAAGGGCGTGTTTCATCGCATGATTTCAGTTTAATCCAACAGTTGAATAGGGGAAGCCGTGTGCAGTTCAGTTCCTTAAACCAGTTGAGAAGGAGCAGGCGCACCGATATTGCCAGGTTTCTCCACTACTTTTCCGCTTCCTCGTTCGTTAGCTTCATGACTTCCAGCAGCTTGAAGAACAAGCTGAGTATAATTGCAGCAATTGTAGCAAGCGCCATCCCCTTCAGCTCGAAGCTGCCCCACTTAAGAGTGGTGCCGCTGATGCCGATGACGAGCACGACTGTCGTCAGGATCAGGTTGCTTGCTTTCGAATAATCCACCTTTGTTTCCACCAGCATGCGAATGCCGGCTGCGGCGATGACACCGAAAAGCATTAGGGAGACTCCGCCAATGACCGGCCCGGGGATTGTATTGATAATGGCAGCCAGCTTGCCGAAGAACGACAGGATAATGGCAATAACCGCTGCTCCCCCGATGACCCAGACAGAGTAGACGCGGGTTATGGCCAAGACGCCGATATTCTCGCCATAGGTCGTATTCGGCGTTGAACCGACGAAGCCGGACAATGTGGTTGAAATGCCGTTGCCCAGCATAGAGCGATGGAGGCCGGGCTCCCTGGACAGGTCTTTGCCTACAATGTTGCTCGTCACGATCAGATGACCGATATGCTCGGCAATGACGACAAGGGCGGCCGGAAGAATGACGGCGATGTGGGTCCACGCGAATTTGGGCGTGGTAAAAGTAGGCACAGCGACAAATTCCGCTTCCTTGACTGTTTCGAAGGATACGATGCCGAGTGCCCACGCGAGCAAGTAGCCGACGATAAACCCGACCAGAATCGGAATAATCTTCAGAAACCCGCGGAACACTACCGAGCCCGCGATAATGGTAAGCAAGGTGACGATGGATACAGTAAGCGACTTCGGATCGGGTGTCCACGCCTCTGCATCCGCCGGTGCGATCCAGCCGGCCATCTCCGCGGCAACCGGAACGAGCTCAAGGCCGATGATGGCAACAATGGCGCCCATGGCTGCGGGCGGGAAGACAACATCGATCCAGGCTGTGCCTATGTATTTGATCATGACTGCGACCAGTGTGAAGATCAGGCCTACAATGACGAAACCGCCGAGCGCATAGGCATAATTGGCGGCAGCATCTCCGGCCAGGACGACAAACACCGGCGAGATAAAGGCGAAGCTTGAGCCGAGGTAAGCCGGAATTTGCCCTTTGCAGATGAACAAATAGAGCAAGGTGCCGATTCCGTTCATTAGCAAGATAGTCGCCGCATTTACTCCGAACAAAGCAGGAACCAGCACGGTAGAGCCGAACATGGCGAACAGATGCTGGAAACTTAGCGGCAGGCTTTGCAGCAAGGGAGGACGCTCATCCACCTGAATGATACGCTGCATAATCATACCTCCTTATTGTCGAATATTGTATATACTTACATCCAGGTGATTTTAACATGAAACACGTGGAAACGTCACTACTTCCTTAGGCAACTTTTGAAACAGCTTCATCGAATCGGGAGGGGACGGGTACCGGGGAAATGCTGACTGGCGCTTTGGGCAGCTGGCTGGCAGCAGCGCTGTGATTGATCAGGTTACCAGTTGACGCAGGCGGCTTTCGACAGGCATAATGGTAGGTAAATCGTAATAGCAGAAAGGACTGCGACATGGGCATCGAGCATTTGATCGAGAAAGCATCTGCATATATGAAACCACAGGACCTGGAACGTATCCGAGCCGCCTATGAATTCGCGGAACAGGCTCATCACGGTCAAGTGCGCAAATCCGGGGAACCGTATATTTTGCACCCGCTTGCCGTTGCCGAGGTCATCGTCAATATGCAAATGGACGTCACCAGCATCATTGCCGCCTTGCTTCATGACGTAGTAGAGGATACGACGGTTTCTTTGGATACGGTCCGCCGGGAGTTTGGCGAAACCTGCGCCATGCTCGTAGACGGACTGACCAAGCTGGAGAAGATCAAGTTCAAATCCAAGGAAGAGCAGCAAAACGAAAATTATCGGAAGATGTTCGTGGCTATGGCCCAAGACATCCGCGTTATCTTGATCAAGCTGGCAGATCGGCTTCACAATATGCGCACACTGAAATTCCAGTCGCAGGAGAAGCAGCAGCGCATCGCTGACGAGACGCTGGAAATATTCTGTCCGATTGCGCATCGTCTCGGAATTTCCGCGATCAAATGGGAGATGGAGGATATTGCGCTTCGTTACCTCAACCCGCAGCAATACTACCGCATCGTCAACCTGATGCAGAAAAAGCGGGCGGAACGCGAGCTCTATATCCAGGACACGATCGAGACGATTGAGCAGAAGCTGAACGAGATGAACATCAAGGGCGATATTTCCGGAAGGCCCAAGCATATTTATAGCATTTACAAAAAAATGACAACCCAGAGCAAGCAGTTCAACGAAATCTACGATTTGCTAGCCATTCGCATTATTGTCGACAACATCAAGGATTGCTATGCGACCTTGGGGATCATCCATACGCTGTGGAAGCCGATGCCGGGCCGGTTCAAAGACTACATCGCGATGCCGAAGCCCAACATGTACCAGTCATTGCATACGACGGTTATCGGACCGAATGGCGAGCCGCTTGAGGTGCAAATCCGGACATGGGACATGCATCGCACTTCAGAATACGGGGTCGCGGCACACTGGTCCTACAAGGAGAATTCGCAGGCTTCTGCCGATAGCCTCGGCGAGAAGATCAATTTCTTCCGCGAGATTATGGAGCTCCAGCAGGAAACGCACGATGCCGCAGAATTTATAGAATCGCTGAAGATGGACTTTTTCTCTGATCTGGTGTTTGTCTTTACGCCGAAAGGAGAGGTTATTGAGCTGCCGGCCGGATCGGTGCCGCTCGATTTCGCTTACCGGATCCATACTGAGGTCGGCAACCGCACGATCGGCGCCAAGGTGAATGGACGCATCGTTCCGCTCGATCACCAGTTGAAGACCGGGGACATCGTGGAAATCTTGACTTCCAAGCACTCCTACGGTCCCAGTCAGGATTGGGTGAAGATCGTGCAGTCCTCGCATGCGCGCAACAAGATCAAGCAGTGGTTCAAGAAGGAGAAGCGGGAAGAGAACGTCATCAAGGGACGCGAGGCGATTGAACGGGAGATCAAGCGATTGGGCATTGAGCCGTCCTCCGTGATGACTGAGGAAAATATGCTGGAGGTTGCCCGCAAATTTAACTTTCAAGATATTGACGATATGCAGTCTGCAGTCGGGTTCGGCGGCATTACCGCTGCGCAAATATGCACCCGCTTGACGGAGAAAATCCGGCGGGAGCACGAGGAGGCCAAGGCCGAGGCGCTGGAGCTCACCTCGGAGGTGAAGGACATGCGTCCGCCGCAGCCTCGCAAGAGCAGGCCGACGCACGGCGTGAAGGTTAAGGGCGTCGAGAACTTGCTTGTTCGATTCGCGCGATGCTGCAATCCCGTGCCCGGTGACGAGATCGTCGGTTATATTACCAGAGGGAGAGGCGTGTCTGTTCATCGGGCAGATTGCAACAATCTCCGCATGGATCAGCCGGAGGAAGGCGAGCGCCTGATCGAGGTAGAATGGGCCGAACAGGCAGAAGCCAATTATAACGTAGAAATTGAAATCACCGGGCACGACCGCCGCGGTCTGCTCAATGAGGTGCTGCAGGCGGTATCCGAAAGCAAAACTGTCATGTCGGCGGTTTCCGGCCGCTCGGACAAGAATAAGATGGCGCTGATTCATATGACCATCCTGATTCGCAATCTGGATCACCTGCAATCTGTCGTGGAAAGAATCAAGCGGGTAAAGGATGTATATTCGGTCCAGCGCATCATGCAATAACGAACAAGGCCGAAGAGCGAGGAGTCCATGCTGGAAGGAGGCGATCCATATGCGCATTGTTGTGCAGCGGGCAAAAGAAGCCAAAGTAAGTGTAGACGGATCCATAGTCGGGCAAATCCCCTTCGGTTTGGTGCTGCTTGTCGGCGTCACTCATTCCGATTCGATAGAGGATGCCCGGTATTTGGCGGATAAAATAGCGCATCTGCGCATCTTCGAGGATGACGCAGGCAAGATGAATCAATCTGTGCTGGATACGGGCGGTCAGGTGCTCTCTGTTTCTCAGTTTACGTTGTACGGAGATTGCCGCAAGGGACGTCGCCCGAATTTCATGCAGGCGGCCCCTCCGGAGCATGCTGAACCGCTGTATGAAACTTTCAACGGGCTGCTCCGAGATCACGGCTTGCATGTGGAGACAGGCCGGTTCGGTGCGATGATGGACGTGGCCTTGAACAATTGGGGACCGGTAACGCTTTTGCTGGAAAGCCGTTAGCCGGTTTTTTTATGCCTTCATGCAGCGGGAGAGTCGCGGCTAAAAGATACGCATCTGGACAAACTAGCAAGGAAAAAGGAAACCAGAGGTGCTAAGCATGCGACAATCGCGAAGACAACGAACAGCAGGAAAAGCACAGCATCAGCTGCTGCACAACACCATTCGGGAATCGTTGGATATGGAGGAGCTTCAAGCAAGTACAGAAGCCGGAGCAGATTGGGCAGGGATTCCCATCAGGGAGCCGGAATCGCCGAGACCGCGGCCGATGCGAACACAGCGATAAGGGGCAGAACATGCCCGAGGTAAAGCGCTTACGAAATTGTCATCAACCTGTAATGCTCCATTCATCGTCCTTTAATATAGGCGAGCTATAATAACACTTGACCCCCTTTTTTAATAATATATACCTATATGGACGCCTGCAGGGACATTGCTGCAGGCTTTTTTCTTTGCAGCGCTGCTGCCAGTCATCGCTTGACAAGCGATTTTTGCCAAGTTAAAATCAGACTTAATGCGAAATACAAGAATGGAATGAAACAATCCTGTGAAGGGACAGAGTACTTCGGACCCACATGTCCAGAGAGGGAGAGCCCAGGCTGCAAGCTTCCCGATGATGGCCGAACGAAAGACTTCCCGGAGGAGACGCGGCGAATCGGTTTCTATATTCCGTAGTAGCTGCGTACGTAGGCGGGCGTTAACCGCTAGAGCGTGAAATTCCGCCGTGCATGAGGTTGTGCGGCAAGGATTTCAAATTGCGGGTGGCACCGCGGGTGAATCGTGTATCGATCTCTCGTCCCTGACTACACATGTAACAGGGGCGGGGGATTTTTTATTACACCGGTGAAATGCCGCAACGATGCTGCGCCGTGTCAAGGATAGGAGGAATGACAATGAGCTTTCAAAAACCGAAGGGCACGCAGGATTTGCTTCCAGGGGTTGTGGAGAAGTGGCAGCGCTTTGAAGCGACGGCCCGCAGTTTGTGCGACCGTTTTGGGTATAAGGAAATTCGGACTCCCCTGTTTGAGCAAACAGAGTTGTTTCAACGCGGTGTAGGGGAGACTACGGATGTCGTATCCAAAGAAATGTATACATTCGAGGACAAAGGCAAACGCAGTATGACCTTGCGGCCGGAGGGGACAGCGGGCGTAGTGCGTGCATTCGTGGAGAACAAGCTGTATGGAGATCCGGATGTGACAAAGCTGTACTATATGGGGCCGATGTTTCGGTACGAACAGCCGCAAGCAGGGCGCTACCGGCAGTTTCACCAATTCGGCGTCGAGGCTTTCGGCTCGCAGGAACCGTCCATCGACGCGGAGGTCGTGGCGCTCGGCTATCGCTTCTATCAGGAATTGGGCTTGCAGGGCGTGCGTGTCGAGTTGAATTCTGTCGGCAATCCGGAGAGCCGCGCCGGCTACAGAGTCACCCTGCAGGAATATTTGCGCCCTATGCTGGATTCGCTGTGCAAGGACTGCCAATCGCGCTTCGACAAAAATCCGCTGCGCATTCTGGATTGCAAGACGGATGCTCACCGGTTCGATGATGCGCCCTCGATTCTGGACAGCCTGGATGAGGAAAGCGCGTCGCACTTCGCAGAGGTAAAGGAGCATCTGGAAGCGATGGACATTCCCTATACGGTCAATCCGAAGCTGGTGCGGGGGCTGGATTATTACACGCATACCGCATTCGAATTCAAGGCGGAGGGGATTGGCGCGATCGACACGATTGGCGGAGGCGGCCGCTATAACGGTCTCGTAGGCCAAATCGGAGGACCAGACCAGCCGGGTATCGGGTTCGGCATCGGCATTGAACGGGTTCTGCTGATTATGGAGCAGCAAGGGGTTTCAGTTCCAGCGGGCGAGCCTCTGGATGTGTATGTCGTGGCCATGGGCGAGCAAGCTTCCAAATATGCTGTGCCGCTCTTGTACCGTTTGCGGGGCCAGGGCTTGCGGGCGGAGAAGGACTACTTGTCGCGCAAGATGAAAGCTCAGCTTAAATCGGCCGATCGTCTGCACGCCCGCTACGCCGCGATCCTCGGCGACGATGAGCTCGAGCGGGGAGAAATTACCGTGAAGCATCTGGAGAACGGCGAGCAAGTCTCTATTCCGATTGATCAGCTTGGCAGTTACGTGAAACAATCCAATTAGTGGTTCAATGAAAGGGGAAGCCAGAACAATGATGTTACGAACACACGAATGCGGTACATTGACGAAAGCCCATGTGGGCGAAACGGTCACTCTGAACGGTTGGGTCCAGCGCAGACGCGATTTGGGCGGAGTCCTGTTCATAGACCTTCGGGACCGAAGCGGTATTATGCAAATTGTATTTAACCCGGAATTTTCGGGAGAAGCGCATGCAATTGCCGACAAAGTGCGGAGCGAATATGTGTTGGCTGTCAAAGGCACTGTTATTGAACGCTCGCCGGACACGTACAATCCGAATTTGCCCACTGGCGAAATTGAAATGCGTGTGACCGACATTGAAGTGCTGAGCAGTGCCAAGACGCCTCCGTTCTTCATTGAGGACGGCATTGACATCGATGAGTCCATCCGCTTGAAGTATCGCTATCTGGATCTGCGCAGACCGGAGATGCAGCAGACGCTGATGCTGCGTTCCAAAGCGGCGAAGATCTTCCGCGATTACCTGGATGAGCACGGCTTTATCGATGTGGAGACGCCGATCTTGACGAAGAGCACGCCGGAAGGCGCGCGCGATTATTTGGTTCCGAGCCGGGTGCATCCGGGCGAATTTTTCGCCTTGCCGCAGTCTCCTCAGATTTTCAAGCAGCTGCTGATGGTCGGCGGGATTGAACGCTACTATCAGATTGCCCGCTGCTTCCGTGACGAGGATCTGCGCGCCGATCGCCAGCCGGAGTTCACACAGGTCGACATCGAGACCTCCTTCCTTTCTCAGGAGCAGCTGCATGAGCTGATGGAGGAGCTGATGGTGCGCTTGTTCAAGGAAACTATCGGCGTGGATATACCGAGACCGTTCCAGAAGCTCACTTACAAGGACGCGATCGACAAATACGGATCGGATAAGCCGGATCTGCGCTTCGGCTTGGAGCTGGTGGAATTGTCGGATCTGCTGGCGAACTCTGGCGTAAAGGTGTTTGCGAACGTAATCGCAAACGGCGGCCAGGTGAAGGCGCTGAATGCCAAAGGGTGCGGGACGTGGAGCCGCAAGGAAATTGACGATCTGCTGCCGTTCGCAGCCCGCTACGGGGCGAAAGGTCTTGCCTGGATTCAGGTGAAGGAAGGGGAAATGCGCGGCCCGATTGTGAAGTTCTTCACCGAAGAGGAGCTGCAGGCAGTGAAGGACCGCGTTGGCGCCGAAGAGGGCGATCTCATCTTGTTCTCTGCCGACAAGCCGAAGGTCGTAGCAGATGTCCTGGGCAACTTAAGGCTGAAAATCGGGCGCGAGCTCGGATTGATTGACGACTCGGTCTACAAATTCGCCTGGGTGGTAGACTTCCCGCTGTTGGGGTATGACGAGGAAGCGAAGCGCTATGTGGCCGAGCATCATCCGTTCACCCGCCCGCGCGAGGAAGACGTGGCGCTGTTCGATACCGATCCCGGCAAGATCCGGGCACAGGCATATGATCTGGTCTTGAACGGCTACGAGGTAGGCGGCGGTTCCATGCGGATCTATCAGCGGGAAGTGCAGGAGAAGATGTTCAAGGCGCTTGGCTTTACGATGGAGGAGGCGCATGAGCAGTTCGGCTTCCTGTTGAACGCATTCGAATACGGCACGCCTCCGCATGGGGGCATGGCTTTCGGCTTCGACCGCCTGATCATGCTGCTGGCCGGACGCACCAACTTGCGCGAGACGATCGCATTCCCGAAAACGCAAAGCGCATCCGACTTAATGGTTGATGCGCCATCCGAAGTATCGGCCAAGCAGCTGGAAGAGCTGTCGGTGCGGGTAGCGGTTCAGAAGCCCGCCGAGCCGAAATCGTAAGATCGGTTTTATGCGAATCCGGCAAGCCGGCTTCGCTCGCATAGAGCAGCAAGAGGAAGGAGGCCGTATCAGATGCTGCACCAGTATTCCAGAACAGAGCTGGCCATCGGACCGGAAGGGCTGGCGAAGATGAAGGCCAGCACCGTTGCGGTGCTGGGAATCGGCGGTGTAGGCGGCATAGCGGCTGAAGCGCTGGCACGGACTGGCATTGGCCGCATCGTATTGATCGACAAGGACGTTGTGGACATTACGAACGTCAATCGCCAAATACATGCGCTGACCACAACGGTAGGACAGCCGAAGGCTGAATTGATGCGCGACCGGATCAAGCTGATTGACCCGGCATGCGATTGCATTGCGCTCAAGATGTTTTACACGGAGGAAACCTACGAGCAGATCTTTGCCTATCCGCTCGATTACGTAGTCGACGCTTCCGATACGATTTCGTACAAGATTCATCTGATCAAGGAATGTTTGAGCCGGAATATTCCGATCATCTCCAGCATGGGAGCGGCCAACAAGATGGACCCGACCCGGTTCCAGGTGACGGATATTTCCAAAACCCACACAGACCCGGTGGCGCGGGTTGTCCGGCAGAGACTCAGAAAGGCGGGAATCCACAAAGGAGTCAAGGTCGTCTTCTCCGATGAGGAGCCGTTGAAGCCGCGTGTGGATGTGACCCAGCGCATCGTGCCGGAGAATGCACCGGAAATTCGCAAGGCGCAGCAGCCACCGGCAAGCAACTCGTTCGTGCCGCCGGTGGCAGGGCTGATCATGGTTAGCGAGGTTGTGAAGGATTTGCTGGCAAGGAAGTAACGAAGGCAGGAAAGGCTGCTTGCGTCCACTGCGCAGGCGGCCTTTCTTGCGCATTTTCCGCATATATTAGGAGAAGGCTTCGCCGCTCGCTGCATGGCGAGGACAGAACGCAAGCAGGCAAGAAACACGGTTTGAAATGACTAACATATGTTCGTATAGTATAATGGATGCAGCAAACATGCGTGCAAAGGAGAACTGGCCGTGGATTTGTTTTCATACAACGAGGCTCGCCAGTCGGCACCGAAGCTGCTGGCAGATCGGATGCGACCTGAACGGATTGAAGACTATATCGGACAAGAGCATATCGTAGGCGAGGGCAAGCTGTTGCGGAGAGCCATAGAGGCAGACCAGGTTTCCTCAATCTTGTTATACGGCCCTCCGGGCTGCGGGAAGACGACCCTAGCGCATATTATCGCGAAGCGTACCAAAGGGGACTTCGTTCGCTTGAATGCGGTGGACGCTTCGGTTAAGGACGTGCGAGAGGTGATCGAGCAGGCGAAGCAAAATCGCACCTTCTATGATAAGAAGACGATTCTTTTCCTCGATGAGGTGCATCGTTTCAACAGTGCGAGGCAGGATGCTTTGCTGCCTGCTGTGGAACAGGGAACGATTATTTTCATCGGCGCAACGACAGAAAATCCGTTTCATTACGTGAACGGAGCGCTGTTGTCCCGATCAACGTTGTTTCAATTGGAGCCGCTAGGCCGCGAGCATGCTCTGGAGGCTATGCGGCGAGCTCTGCTTAACAAGGAACGAGGCTTGGGCGAGCTGCCGATTGAAGTGGAGGAGCAGGCGCTTCAGCACTTGGCTGATATGGCCAACGGCGACATTCGCAGAGCGCTCAATGCGCTTGAGCTCGCCGTGTCGACGACGGCTCCGGGGGAAGATGGAGTGATTCGGGTATCGCTGGCAGTAGCGGAGGAATCGATACGCAAGCCGACAGTGCGCGCGGATGAATCGACGCAATACGACGTGCTCTCGGCATTTCACAAAAGTATACGAGGATCAAGCGATGCCGCTTTGTTCTGGTTTCTGTACGCTGTCGAAAAATTGGGGATGGACCCGAGAGTGTTCATTCGTCGTTTGATCGCCGCGGCAAGCGAGGATATCGGCCTGGCCAACCCTCAGGCTTTGGTACAAGCTGTCTCGGCGCTGCATGCGTACGAAGCGTTAGGGTGGCCGGAAGGACGGTTGAACATTTCCCAGGCAATACTATTTGCTGTCGAAAGCCCGAAGTCGAATGCTGTCACGAATGCGATTGGCCGGGCAACGGCCGCCATAGAAGAGCTTCGTTCGGCTGAGGTTCCGCTGCATTTGCGGGACACGCACTACAAGGGAGCCGAGAAGCTGGGCCATGCAGGATACAAGTATCCGCATGATTATCCGGGCCATTACGTTGACCAGCAGTATTTGCCGGATGCGATTCGCACGATGCACTTTTACGAGGCGACCTCCCAGGGCACGGAAGAGAAGATTCGGCAAAACCAGGAGAGGCGCCGCGGCCAAGGGAAATGACACTGGCCTGCGCAGCAAGCAAAATAGAGCTATCCCAAAAGTAATTCAGACTGGTGGGATAGCTCTTTTTGTGAAGGGCACGGGGTGTCGTTTGTTTGATGCAAAGCCTTGCAGCGTGTAAATTGGACGTATGGATTCACAATTCCTATCCTATCAGCCCACAAGAAAGGAGGCGCAGATAGCCAATACGAACACGGATAATACCCAAATTCGCCCATTGGCCTCATATTGGACCCTTCTTTCGTTTTTCACAAGAAAACCTCGTTTCAAACTTATTCAAGCAACGAAAGCGTTGTCTCAATACTATTTCGGATAAATGCCCGATCGGGACGTGATTTCAATAATACGGTAAGTCCTATTAATGAAACGACCAACGTCTGCTCGCTGTATCCATGTACGTTCTGGAAAAGGATCGTAAGGAAGTACGGCAGCGCGCCGAACGTTCCCATAAAAATGAAAGTAATCATAACGCCCGCAACCAGGTTGCGATTTACTAATACATGTACTGGAGGTCACTTTTGCCACGGAGTTAATCGATTGTGTTTGTTAAAGGAGGATTGGTCTTCATTTGCCATGTACGATAGATAAGAGAGGCAAGCCTTACATGTACGAGAAGAGCCTTCATTTCAGTAACTGAGATGAAGGCTTCTGCTACTTTTAATCCATTGTTGGAAGAATATCTTTATTCTCAATGGGTGTGGACATGACGATCAATGTTGTGGAATTTCCGTATTTGCCGCTGCTGTTAATAAATGCTTCCAAGGTTTGCATCGTATCGGTAACAACTTTAATCAGGTAGTTGTATTCCCCGCTAATACGATGAACCTCGACAACGTCGGGAATCTCCCGGCAGAAGGCGAGGAAGTCCTCGCAATGCTCAGATGCAATTCGCCGCCAGTGCGGAATGCTTACTGCAGCCGTTGGGCTTATTTTAACAGGAGTGCAAGCTGAGGAGATTTTGGGCGAAGGAAGCGCCGATTTGATTGCCGTCGGGCGCGCAATGCTAAGAGACCCGTTCTGGCCGCGATCCGCTGCCGAACAGCTTGGCGTGACAATTCCGGAGCCAAGATCTTATGAGGGATTCTGGTTTCCTCGCGGATTCACCGAAGGCGGATAAAACGAGGAATAGGGAGGTGTGGTTCTATACGCCCCCGTATGATTCAAACTGCATCGACAATGTACGAACACACGTATTTTGGCTGGCATGACGCTTCTGTCTACACTGTCGATGGATTCACCGCGGTTTCTCAATACGCTGTACATGATTTTGGTTGGCATGAGGATTGATTCCAGCTATGCTGGCGCTGGTTGCTGCCTTCTTGATGAGCAAGGAGAAGCTGGACCCAATAATAGAAGTGACAGGTCACTAAGATAGGCAAAAAATGAATGTCCGCAACATTGCTGCTGGCGCTGCAAGCAAAATAGAGCTATCCCGGAAGCCTGTAATTCAGGCTGATGGGATAGCTCTTTGTGTGATAGTCCTCTTGCTAATTTGTACGATATATCACTCAAAGTCAGTCTAACATCGTGCGTATTTTCAACTTTTATACGTTTTTTCGTTCATGATTGGCCGATTTCCTCAACAAACCGATGATTTTATACGTTTTTTCGTTCATGATTGGCCGATTTCCTCAACAAACCGATGATTTTATACGCTTTTTCGTTTAGATATCGATGTCAAAGCCATTGATCATGAGGCTTTATGTGATGTTTCGTACAAGCTTCGATGATTCACATGCGACCCCTTGTACATGTCTGTTGCTAATCGTTTCCACCGACAGGTTTTTGGTGAACGTTCCTTCGTCTCTCAGGAATGAAGCGCAGGCTGATGTTTCAGCACCGTTTCGATTGTGCCGCCGCCGAGGCACCGTTCCCCGTCGTAGAACACAACAGCCTGTCCCGGAGTAATGGCCTTCTGCGGCTTGGCGAAGGTGACCCGGTATTTCCCGTTGTCTGACAGCTGCACGGTGACGTCTTGATCTGGTTGACGATACCGGAATTTCGCCGTGCATCGAAATTGCTCCGCGGGCGCATGCCCGGCAATCCAGTTTACCCCGTCGGCATCCAACGCATAGGAGAACAGGACGGGATGGTCATCGCCTTGCACGACGATGAGACGATTGTTGCCGAGATCCTTGTCTGCGACAAACCAGGGCTTGCCGTTGCCTGATCCGCCGATTCCAAGCCCTTGCCGCTGTCCCAACGTATAATACATCAGCCCGTCGTGGCGGCCTTTGACCTCGCCTTCCGGCGTGACCATATCCCCGGGTCTGGCGGGCAAATACTGACTGAGGAACTCCTTGAAATTCCGCTCGCCAATAAAGCAGACGCCGGTGCTGTCCTTCTTGCGGGCGGTGGCCAGTCCCGCCTCTTCGGCGATGCGCCGAACCTCGGCTTTCGGCAAATGTCCGATCGGGAACATGGCCATAGCCAGTTGTTCCTGGTTAAGCGCGCTCAGGAAGTACGTTTGGTCTTTGCCCGCGTCCACGCCGCGCAGCAGCACTCGGCCGCCATCCTGATCCTCGACTCTCGCATAATGGCCTGTTGCCAAATAATCCGCGCCGAGCTCCTTCGCCTTCTTCAAGAAGTCTCCGAACTTGATCTCGCGGTTGCACATGACGTCCGGATTCGGTGTTCTGCCGCGGCGGTATTCTTCGAGAAAGTACTCGAACACTTTTTCGTAATATTCCTTCTCGAAGTTGACCGTGTAATAAGGAATGTCGATTTGCGCGCATACGCGGCGCACATCCTCTGCATCCTCCTCGGCAGTGCAGTAGCCGAATTCGTCTGTGTCGTCCCAGTTTTTCATAAAGACGCCGATTACCTCGTAGCCTTGCTGCTTGAGCAGCAGGGCGGTGACGGACGAATCGACGCCGCCGGACATGCCGACAACAACTCTATGTGAACGGTTGGATTTGTTTCCTGTCATTTTCCTCGCTCCTTTCCCCTGTTATTGTACCATAAGCTCAGATTTTTTTATAAAAAAAGAGGATTTTTATATCCACACTTCTTGGACATGTGATAACATAGATACGACATGGAGATAATGGAGATTTATGGACATTCTTTTATCGATTGTTGGACAATCTATTGCGTAATGAGGTGTAACCTTGAAGATATCAACGAAAGGCCGTTATGGCCTGACGATCATGATGGAATTGGCAGCAAATTTCGGAGAGGGGCCTACCTCCTTAAAGAGCATAGCCGAGAAGCATCAGCTTTCTGAGCATTACCTGGAGCAGCTGGTAGCGCCGCTGCGAAATTCCGGACTTGTAAGGAGCATCCGCGGCGCTTATGGCGGGTACGTCCTGTCCAAGGAAGCAGACAAGATTACAGCGGGAGATATCATTCGCGTTCTGGAAGGGCCAATCAGTCCTGTCGATTTCGAGGAAGAGGACGATCCCGCCAAGCGGGATTTGTGGCTGCGCATCCGCAACAGCATTGCCGATGTGCTGGATTCCACTACTTTGGCTCATCTGGTGAATTACCAGGACGAAGGGAAATATGAGAATTACATGTTCTACATTTGAGACAGGTGGTTGACATGGAAGGCATTTACTTGGATTACGCAGCAACAACGCCTGTACATCCCGAAGTTTTGGAAGCGATGCTGCCCTATTGGACGAAGCATTTCGGCAACGCATCCAGTCTGCATGCATATGGAAGAACTGCGCGCAATGCCGTCAATGAAAGCCGGGACCTTCTGGCTGACTTGCTTCGCTGCAAGCCGAACGAGCTTGTCTTCACGGGCAGCGGCACGGAAAGTGACAATTTGGCGATTTTGGGCACCGTCCGCGCGTCGGAGCGGGGGAAGCATGTCATCACGACACAGATTGAGCACAGCGCTGTGCTGCAGGCGTTCGCCCAACTGGAGCGCGAGGGATTCGAGGTAACCTATGTGCCTGTTCGGGCTGATGGCCGCATCGATGCAGAGGATGTCATCCGTGCAGTGCGTGCGGACACGGCATTGGTCAGCGTCATGCTTGGCAATAATGAGACCGGCATGCTGCAGCCTGTTGAAGCGATTGGCCAGAATTTGCGCGCCCGCGGTGTGCCGTTCCATGTCGATGCCGTCCAGGCTCTCGGCAAAGTAAGACTGAATCTGTCCGAATTTCCGGCTGATCTCGTCACCCTATCCGCCCACAAGATCAACGGCCCGAAAGGGATAGGCGCTCTGGTTGCCAAGCGTTCCGCGCGGATCGAGCCGCTGGTGTTCGGGGGCTCGCAGGAGCGCAAGCTCAGGCCGGGTACGGAAAGCGTGGCGGCTATTGTCGGCTTTGCCAAGGCTGCGGAATTGGCCTTGCGCCGACTGGAGGAGAACATTACGCATCTTCGCGATTTGAAAATGACGTTTTGGACAAGCTTGCAGGCAGCGCTTGCAGGCGGAGACTGTTATGTCAACGGCACGCTGGCAAATAGCCTGCCGCACATCTTGAATGTCAGCTTTCCGGGCGCCAAGACCGAAAGTCTGCTCATGAATCTGGACTTGGCCGGCGTTGCGGCATCTGGCGGCTCCGCCTGCACAGCAGGAGCGATTCGGCCATCCCATGTGCTGCAGGCGATGAACGTGTCTGAGGAGCGGCTCGTTTCCGCTGTGCGGTTCAGCTTTGGATATTCACAACGTTCACAGGATGTTCACAATGCAGCTGAAATCGTTGCAACGTGCGTCAATCGTCTGCGTATGTAACAGTAGAACAAAAAAATAGGCTGGCTACGTTTATGTCGTTGCCGGATTGGTTACAAGGATAATATATAAATTGATGGATAGGGTGATGAAGGTGAGATGTCCGAATTGCAATTCGAAAGACATTGGAAAAATCGGTTCCCACCAGTTTTACTGCTGGGGTTGCTTTATTGAATTGACGGTAAACGGAGAGAAGATGTCCGTCTATCAAGTCGAGGAAGACGGTACGCTTAGTTCCCTGGACGATTTATTCTTCGAGGATGAAATCGCTGGTCAGGAAGTACATGCATCGCAATAACAGGAGAGGGCTGTTTGCGCCTTAAGGGCGCGGACAGCTTTATTTTGTTCAGGAGCCTTTGCAGGGCAGAGACGAGTTTTGCGATTAAATTCTATAGGTTGGACATATACTGGTAAGGAGCAAGGAGGTCCGGCCTATGGAACGTTTTTGGCATAACCGCACGCTGCGGATCATGGCGTACGTGCTGTTCGGATTGGCGATTATAATCATGCTTCAGCATGTATCCCCGATCCTGTCATGGATTTACGGAGTGGCGAAAGCGGTACTGGCTCCTTTTTTGATTGCAATGATCATTTCATATGTGTTGAATCCGATTGTGAACGTCCTGCACAGCAGAAAGGTGCCCCGAACAGTAGCGGTGCTGCTTATATATGCTAGCTTTATTGTTTCGCTGACGGTGCTGTTCATGAACATGACGCCGATGTTTATGGAGCAGCTGCGCGAGCTCAATGAGCATATGCCCGAGCTGACCATGCGGGCACAGAATTTGGTGAACGGCATACATGAGAGCAAGGCGCTCCCCGACAGTGTCCGGGATGGCATCCAGCAGTCGCTGGCAGGGATGGAGAGAGCGGTCAGCCAGAGCATCTCAGGGTTTATCAATCGAATCGGCAGTACGATCAATACGTTGTTTCTCGCGTTTATCGTTCCGTTCCTGGCTTTCTACATGATGAAGGACTTTCAATTGATTGAGCGCTCTGCGCTGACTTTCGTACCCAAGAGCAAGCGAAAGGAAATCGTCACCTTGTTGAAGGATATCGATAACGCGCTTGGCAATTATATCCGTGGTCAATTGCTGGTTTGCGTGATTGTGGGAGCCTTGGCGTATGTGGGGTATATGATTATCGACGCCCCCTATCCGCTGCTCCTTGCCAGCATTGTGGCTGTTTTCAATATAATCCCGTACCTGGGCCCTTTCTTCGGTGCGGCGCCCGCGATTGTGATGGCCTCTACCGTTTCATTCAAGCTGGTGCTGATGGTCATTGCGGTCAACCTGATCGTACAAGTGCTGGAAGGCAATGTGGTTTCTCCGCAAGTGGTGGGACGGACGCTGCATATGCATCCGCTGCTGATTATCTTTGCCGTGCTCGTGGGCGGCGAACTGGCCGGAATCCCGGGACTGATCCTGGCCGTGCCGCTGTTCGCCGTGATGAAGGTCATCATCCAGCATGTGACTAGCTATTATTCGCGGAATCGGACTGCCTAACCGAATGCGGGATTGGTCCATTCGACCAATACTGCTTTGTTCATCGATTCCTCATCGTCGAGGTAGTTATCCAGGACGGCTACAGGGTGCAGTCCCTGCTTCAGCATGAAGCTCAGTACTGTGTCACGCAGTTTGCCGGCTGCAACGGCCTCTACATATTCGTTGGCATCCATTTGCTGCGCAAACTGATGGTAGCCGGGAATGCGGCAGCCTGCCAAGTAGCGCTTCAGCCCCAGCTTCACAACCAGCTCCTTGCGGGCTTCATAGAGCTTCTGCGCAACGCCTTGCCCGCGCCAAGACGGCCTGACGCAAACATCGATCCCATAGAGGCTGTCACCGTTCGGCTGGTGACTGTTGCGAATATATCCGTTGTCCGCAACCTCGGCCCATGTGTGAGGCTCATGGCGGTGCTGGACGATCAACGATGTGGCGGAACCGACTACAATGCCGTCCGCTTCAGCAAGCATGGCCCCTTCCGGAAAGGTTTCCACATGAGCGGCGATCTGCTCACGGCTCCACCACAGCTCCTCCGGGAACGGGGGAGGGAAGGCTTCCCGCTGGACATCAAGCAGCTTGTCATAATCTTCGAGGGTATAGGGACGAATAAGTATCGGGGTCACTTCCGGCTCAGCTCCTTCGCTTCATCCGGGTGGAAGCGGCCAAGCTGCAAGCCAGGCGCGGCATGGCGCTTATTGACACCGCAGGTAGCCAAAGGTATAATTTTGGCTAGGACTTTTTCCACCCGATGATTCTAGAATCGTCCCTGCAGGCAGGGACTTTTTTACATTATAGAATTTATAGATTCTTCGATGCAAACCCCCGGTCTCCGCGAAAGTCAGAAGCTTTTGCTTCATTTTCGTGGGTTTGAAGTATCCGGGCCCCGCGAAAGTAACAGGAATAAGCTTCGAAGCTTTTGCTTCACTTTCGTGGGATTTTTTAAATATACCATGCGGAGGCATAAAGATGAAATCCAGTGAAATTCGACAAAAATGGCTCGATTTTTTTGCTAGCAAAGGTCATAAAATTGAACCCAGCGCATCCCTTGTGCCGCACAACGATCCGTCACTGCTGTGGATCAATGCCGGGATGGCGCCGCTAAAACCGTATTTCGACGGCCGGGTCATACCGGATAATCCGAGAATAGCGAATGCGCAGAAGTGCATTCGTACCAATGATATCGAGAATGTGGGGAAGACGCGCCGCCATCATACCTTTTTTGAAATGCTGGGGAACTTCTCCATCGGCGACTATTTCAAGGAAGAGGCTATTGCCTGGGCGTGGGAATTCTTGACCGACAAGCAATGGATCGGCTTCGATCCGGACAAGCTCTCTGTCACCATCCATCCCGAGGATGAGGAGGCGTTCCAATTATGGAACGAAAAAATCGGCTTGCCGGCAGAACGCATCTACAAGCTTGAGGAAAATTTCTGGGACATCGGAGAAGGCCCATGCGGCCCTTGTACGGAGATTTTCTATGACCGCGGGGATGCTTATGGCGACTTGTCCGATCCGGAATGCTGGCCAGGCGGCGAGAATGAGCGGTTTCTGGAAATCTGGAATCTCGTATTTTCGCAATACAATCATAACAAGGACGGCTCTTACACGCCGCTGCCGAACAAAAATATTGATACCGGCGCAGGACTGGAGCGCTTCACTTCCATTTTGCAAGGCGTAGACTCCAATTTTGACACCGATTTGTTTCTGCCGATCATGCAGGAGACGGGGAGAATTGCCGGGAAGCGCTATGGCGAGAACAGCGAGCAGGACGTTGCATTCAAGGTGATCGCCGATCACATTCGAACGGTAGCTTTTTCCGTTGGGGACGGGGTGCTTCCTTCCAACGAAGGCCGCGGCTATGTCATCCGCAGATTGCTGCGTCGGGCTGTGCGTTACGGGATTGTGCTGGGTATCCAAGAGCCGTTCCTATATAAGCTTGTTCCGACTGTGGAAGACATCATGGGCGCGCATTATACAACCTTGGCGGAACAGCGTGCGTTTATCGTCAAGGTTATCCGTACGGAGGAAGAACGCTTCCACGAGACGCTGTCGGAAGGACTCGCGATTCTCGGTCAAGTCGTGGAGCAAGTGAAGAATGTGGGCGGCGACCGAATCGGTGGAGAAGACGCCTTCAAGCTTTATGACACGTATGGTTTCCCGCTCGATCTGACTGAAGACTATGCTGCCGAGCATGGCCTCCTGATCGACCGCGAAGGCTTCGAAGCGGCGATGAACCGCCAGCGCGAACGAGCCAGAGCGGCGCGGCAGGAATCGGCCAGCATGAGCGTACAGGGCGGACCGCTGGCCGAGTATACGGATAAAAGCGAGTTTGTCGGGTATAATGATTGGGGTATCGAGGCAACGGTGCAAGCGATCATCCAAAACGGTCAGTTTGTGGATCGCGTGGAAGAAGGCGCGGAATGCCAGGTGATTCTGGACCGCACTCCGTTCTATGCGGAGAGCGGCGGTCAGGTGAGCGATAAGGGCATTTTCTCTAATGATCGGGCTCGAGCGGCAGTGGAGGATATGGTGAAGGCTCCTCACGGCCAGCACGTGCATGTGGTCAAGGTGACTGCCGGCGCACTGCAGAAGGGTGATCGGATTGAAGCGCTGTTGGACAAGGCAATGCGTGAAGATATTATCAAAAACCATACCGCTACTCATCTTCTCCACAAGGCGCTGAAGCAGGTGCTGGGCACTCATGCGAACCAAGCCGGCTCGCTGGTGGCGCCGGAGCGATTGCGCTTTGACTTTTCGCATTTTGGGTCCGTGACGCCGGAGGAGCTGCAGCAAATCGAGCGGATGGTCAATGAGCAGATTTGGAACAATGTCCAGGTGCAGATTGACCACAAACCTATCGATGAAGCGAAAGCAATGGG
Organism: Xylanibacillus composti; assembly: GCF_018403685.1. Lineage (NCBI taxonomy): Bacteria > Bacillati > Bacillota > Bacilli > Caryophanales > Paenibacillaceae > Xylanibacillus > Xylanibacillus composti. Next base: position 1,895 of record NZ_BOVK01000041.1, on the reverse strand, counting down.
CGCGATGGCTTTGTTCGGCGAGAAGTACGGCGATATTGTCCGGGTTGTGCAAATTGCAGATTACAGCATCGAGCTGTGCGGCGGCTGCCACGTTGGCGCGACATCTCAAATCGGGCTGTTCAAGATCGTAAGCGAATCGGGTATCGGCTCGGGCGTAAGACGAATCGAGGCGGTGACTGGCCGTCATGCCTTCCGCTATATGGAGGAGCAGCTGGAAATGCTTGAACAGACGGCCGGTCTGTTGAAGGCGCAGCGTTCCGACGTGCCGAAGCGTGTAGAAGGCCTGCAGCAGCAAATTCGCGAGCTGCAGCGCGAGAACGAATCGCTGCGCGCCAAACTAAGCAAAGCGGAGGCGGGATCGCTTGCCGATCATGTTCGCGAAGTCGCGGGCGTGAAGCTGCTCGCTGCTTCCATTGATGGAGCGGATATGGACGGTTTGCGCAATCTTGCCGACGAGATGAAGCAAAAGCTCGGCTCGGTCGTCATCGTGTTGGGCGCGGCAAGCGGCGATAAGGTCAACTTGGTAGCGGCCGTTACAGAGGACTTAACCAAGCAAGGCTTCCATGCGGGCAAGCTGGTGAAAGCTGTCGCTTCCATTTGCGGAGGCGGAGGGGGCGGCCGTCCCGATATGGCTCAGGCAGGCGGCAAGGATGCGTCACGATTGGCCGAAGCGCTGAAGCAGGCGGACATTTTGGTGCAAGAACAGGCCGCAGCTGCAAAGCATTAGAAATCTCACCGCGTTCATGCTATACTTAATGGAAAGATCAAGAAGGTGACAGCTGCATCGAAGCGCCTATTCGGAATGTGGACGGGAGGTACTGGCTATGAGTTCCATGGACAAGACAATGAAGTATAGCGGCAGAGCGGAAGAGGTCACGACCTCGCCCAACGAGGTTCTCTTGGCGGTTTACGATGCTTTGCAAGAGAAGGGCTATAATCCGATCAACCAGATCGTAGGTTATTTGCTTTCCGGGGACCCTGCATACATTCCGCGGCACAACAATGCCCGAAGCCTGATCGGTAAGCATGAGCGCGATGAATTGATTGAGGAATTGGTGCGTTCCTATCTGCATGAGAAGCGATAGGCCCGTCATAGGCCGATGGGCTTGCCCATCGGCCTTTCAACGGAACAGGAGCGAATAATGAGAATATTGGGTCTCGATTATGGTGATCGTAAGATAGGCGTTGCTGTCAGCGATGCGTTCGGCTGGACCGCGCAAGGAGTGGAAGTGCTGAATCGGACTGCTTCCGAGCAGGATCTGGAGCGGCTGCGGGAAATCGTGGAGCAGCATGAGGTAACCGAAATTGTGCTGGGACTTCCCAAAAATATGAATGGTTCCATTGGACCGCGTGCTGAGATATGCATGGCGTTCGCCGAGGAGCTTAAGCATGCGCTCGGCCTGCCTGTAACGCTGTGGGACGAAAGGCTCTCCACGGCGATGGTGGAACGGACACTCATAGCTGCGGACATCAGTCGAAAAAAACGAAAACAGGTTGTCGACAAAATGGCGGCAGCCGTCATTTTGCAAAGCTACCTGGATACCAAACCGAAATGAGGTGCGCATATGAATGGACAGCAGAAGCCGGAGGAAAGCCCAGAGCTGATCTATATCCCAGATGAGCATGGGAATGAGGAAGAGTTCGAGATCATCATGACATTCGAGGTGGACGACTCCGACGCGAAGTACATGATGGTCGTGCCGACGGACGAGAACAGCGAAGAGGCAGACGAAGTCTACGCTTTTCGGTATGAAGAGGATGGAGACGATCTGAAGCTGTACACGATCGACGACGAGGAAGAATGGAATATCGTCGAAGAAACGTTCAATACTTTGCTCGAGGAAGAGCTATAGAGCGGCGTGCCGCTCTTTTTTCTTGAAATAATACCGGGCCCC
>NZ_BOVK01000040.1 GCF_018403685.1 Xylanibacillus composti | reverse complement strand
CGCATAGCGAATGGTGCGTTCGGTCAGGGAGGAGGCTGCTCGATTAAGGGGCAGCCTTCTTTTTTAGATGCAGCTGCTATTTTCAAGCAATGACAGTACCGCTCGCATGCCCTCATTATGTGCAGCGCTTAGGGGATTTCTCTATTAGTAGTTGCGAGTGTCTGGTTTATTCGGATATGATTAGAAAAAATTAACTATTGGAGGGATCTATTGACCAATGACAAATGCAAAAGTGCTGCCTTTGGCGGAGCCGCGTATCTACTCGTACTCCTCGCATGCTACGGCTTTGTCTATCATGTCCATTGACGAGGATTACTTGCCCTGGTTCTATAGCAACTACATACAGCTTTGCGGTCTGAAGGACTACAGCGTGACTGTAGATTTGCCTCTGGATTTTTATATGGGTCCGCGCAAAGATTCCAACTACTATGTGAATACGAACTGGTTGACGTTCCTGAGTACAGAAAGACAGTTGGTGGAAAGCACCTGTGGCGATATTATTCAATATGTCAGGGCGTGCATTGACCATAATCATTATGTAGCTCTATACTTGGATGAGTTTTACATGGAAGATCGTTGGGCTTATAACAGCAGAAAATGGGACCATGAGAATCTAGTCTTTGGCTACGACCTGGAAAGACAAATTTTCCACATCATTGGTTTTAAGGGAACCAATCGCAAATTCGAAGCTTCTGAAATCAGCTTTGACGTATTCAAAGAAGCCTATGCTCACTGCGATGACCAGAATCAAAACAACTGGAGAAGTCAAATCTTATTGATTCACAAAGTTCCCAAAGAAATCGGCCCGTTCAAAGGAAAATACGACTTTGATCTCGATTTGGTCATTCATACCATCGAGGAATTCCTGGAGTCCAAAGATGCCGCTAAGAAATTTAGCATGTTCCAGAATCGCCTGGAGCATTTGGTTTATGGCATTGAGGTTTACGATTCGATCAAAACGAACTTGCCCGACTTCTGGTTCGACTTTAGACCGATGCATGTGCTGGTGGAGCATAAAAGCTGCATGGTGGAGCGGATCCAATATCTGAAAGACAACGGGTATTTGGCTGAAGAGGAGTATACATATTTACATGAAGCTTATAGCAACATGGTTCGCACTTGCATGGTGATGAGGAGTACGCAGTTAAGATACATAGCTTCCAAGGATCGCGAGAAGGACAGCCACCTGCTGGATAAAATCATCACAGAGCTGGACCAGCTCGCAGCGCTGGAGAAAGAAGTTTTGGAGCGAATGCTCGTGGCTTTGAAGCAATCGCAGGGCAAGGCGGCAGTCTCCAATTGATTGCCAGTTCGCAGCATGGGCCTAACATCCAGCACTTGTCTAATGATTAGTTGACCAAGTACCTGCATACCGTGCATGTGGAGTGCTTAACATTGATGTTAGAAAGTATTTCAATTTGCTATAATGAATACAGGACTTTATAAAACTGAGACTCGGAAGATAGACACTTTGCAAAAAAAAGCGACACCATCTATTAGGAATGAAATGAAGGAATGCAACGATCGGAGGGAGCTATTGGCCAATGACAAGGACCAAGATACTGCCTTTGGCGGAGCCTCGTATTTACTCTTACTCTTCACATGCTACGGCTTTGTCTATCCTATCCATTGACGAAGATTATTTGCCCTGGTTCTACAGCAATTACATACAGCTTTGCGGTCTGAAGGACTACAGGATGAATGATGTTGATCTGCCCTTAGATTTCTATATGGGCCCGCGCAAAGATTCCAACTACTATGTGAATACGAACTGGCTAACATTCCTGAGTACGGAAAGACAGTTACTAGCAAGTACCTGCGGAGATATTATTTCATTTGTCATGGCGTGTATTGATCAGAATCATTATGTCACTTTACTTTTGGATGAGTTTTATATGAAAGATCGTTGGGCCTATAACAGCCGAAAATGGGATCATGAGAATATGATCTTTGGCTATGACCTGGAGAGACAAATATTCCACATCATTGGTTTTAAGGGAACCATTCGTAAGTTCAAAGCTTCTGAAATTAGTTTTGACGTCTTCAAAGAAGCCTATGATCAGTGCGAAGACTGGGATCATAACGACTGGAGAAATAAAATCTTTTTAATTCGCAAAGTTCCCCAGGAAATCGGCCCGTTTAAGGGGAAATACGATTTTGATCTCGAGTTGGTGATTCAGACCATCGAAGAATTCCTGGAATCCAAAGACGCCAGTAAGAAATTTGGTATGTTTCATAATAGCCTGACCCATATGGTTTTTGGTATGGAAGTGTACGATTCGATCAAGACAAATTTGCCCGACTTCTGGCATGACATCAGACCGGTGCATGTGCTGGTGGAGCACAAAAGCTGCATGGTGGATCGGATCCAGTATCTGCAAGACAACGGGTATTTGGCTGAAGAGGCATATGCTTATTTGCATGAAGCTTATAGCAACATGGTTCGCACTTGCACAATGATGAGGAATATGCAATTAAGATACATAGCTTCAAAGGATCGAGAGAAGGATAGATACTGGCTTGATCAAATCATCACAGAGCTGGACCAGCTCGCAGCGTTTGAGAAAGAAGTGTTGGAGCGAATGCTCAATGCTCTGAAGCCATCGCAGGACAAGGCGGCAGTCCCTAATTGATGGGATTGCCCGTTCGCAGCTGGACCTAACATCCGACACTTGTCGAATTCCGATTAAAGCTTGCACTAGATTTTTTTACAGAAACGGAATGATTAGACGATGCAGACAATAAACAAGTCCGACGTGGTTGCCGTCATCCAGAACTTCACTGCGCAAGACGTCTATATCCACAGTGAAGCGACATCCTTCGTGTTCGTCCGTAATTTTCGGGCTCATCTCACAGATTGCAGGATTGCGGGAGAGGGACCGTATCGAGTTGGCATGCGATTCGATGGGCACGGCTGGCTTCGCATGGAGGGGCTCACCCATTATGAAGTCGATGCGGATGGAAGGCTGCTGTTGGCAGGTTATGACGATGAGGGCCGAATGCATGTAGCCTTGGAGTTAGGAAAGGAGCCGTTCCCTGAATGAAACGCAGACTATTGGCAGTATTTGCACATCCGGACGACGAGTCGTTTATTTGTGGAGGAACCTTGGCGAAATATGCGCAATCGGGGGTCGAGATTACCTTGGTAAGCGCCACCAGAGGCGAGATGGGACGCCGGATGGGAAATCCTCCTTATGTGAACAGGGAGACCATGCCGGCCGTTCGGGAGAAGGAACTGCGGCAAGCATGCGCTGCATTGGGGATTCATCGTCTGATCTTCCTGGATATTCGCGACAAAACCGTTGAATTCATAGATCCGGAAAGCTTGACCGAACGAATTGCGGCCCTGATTAAGGAAGTGGATCCCGACGTGGTGCTCACCTTCCATGAGCAGCTGGGCGGTCACCCCGATCACTGCGCGATTGGGAAGGCTGCGACGGCGGCGTTCCACCGGACCAGCCAGAAAGGCTCCTTGTATTTCATCACCTTCGGAGATGCCATGGCATATCCCGAGCAGTTCGGATATACCCAGAATGACGTGGTCAAAATCGATATTCGTCATCAACTGGAGGCCAAGCTGGCTGCTTTCCGCGCGCATCGCTGCCAAACGGAAATCGACGCATGGGTATGGGAGCCCGATCATCAAGCGCTGGCCAAGTTCGGCCGGTATGAGTATTTTCTGGTTGGATCTTCTGCAGCACCGCAGCTTGTATGCGATGATTTGTTTCCATCGACTGGAGCCTGATTCGAGTGTGCAGATATGTGAGACGAATGAAAAATAAGTATGGTCCTGAATGATTGATTGACACTTGAGGCCGTAAGCAGAGTGGTATGGATGGTAAGATTTACTCTCGGTTTATAGCCAACTGAGAGCTGACTTCGTTCCGTGTTCCGCCAGCGGATACAATAACTCAAAGAGCCGCCTTTCACAAAGGCGGTTTTCCTATGGTTACCGGGCACCATTAGAATGTAACATGGCTATTTTTTGAGTGTTGCATTCCAAATTAGGAGGGATATGCTTGAATAGTTGCACGGTTCGGCGCTCATTCATACAAGCTGACAAGGGGTTGAGGTTGTGGAGTTAAAGAAGATATTAGCAGAGTTGGCTAAGGAGCGCCCGGTCTTTTCGAGTGAAGCTGACTTTCAACATGCGCTTGCATGGCACATTCATACTTATGATCCGCATGCAAAAATTCGATTGGAATATCGGCCCAAGATGACAAGCACCAGCAGTTTAACTTACGACGCCGACTTCGGGACGTTGTAGGCTAGGTAATAACATGATTAAATCATAAATTCACATTTGCTGTGGATTAGCCAATTCATTCACATGTGTGGATGTTTGGAATCAGGTATTTACGGGCAAGGTGATTGTAGATAATTGGAAATATTGTACAAATGGGGGACTTTAGTTTGGTCGATAAATTTTCGAAAGAAAAAAGAAGTTTGATATTGGAAAATTATACAAATATGGAAACTGGAATATGCTTCGAGTTTGGAGCATGAGTTGAAAGAGGATTTTGAGGGGTCTATAGATTACATTTATAATATAATTATATACTAAGCATAAAAAACAAAGACCCGGAAAGCAATCTCCGGGCTACCGAGGTTTAATCTTGTCCTATTTCCCCCATCATTCTTAAATCATCTTCCGATATTTCAGATGATGGAACTAATTTGTATTGCCTTTCTTCAACAACTTTCAATTCATCGTTTTGTATAATCAATTCAAACATGACAATTAAATTAGGTTCTTTAGCATGTACGGCGATAGCTTTATGTTTAAGAGTAGGGTATCTGTACTTGCAGTATTCGATGTCTTGTTTTACTTGAGTAATGCCGATCTGGTCACCGCCAATCTTAGCCTGTACAGGGACGATAAAATGCTCGCCCTTTTTATTCAATCCAACGTAGATTTCATCAATTTCAATCTGACCTATGCTCGGAATTTTCGTTCTTAAATGGTTTTGTAGCGAATAAGTAGTTATTCCAGTAAAGACGTCTATGAGTCTATTATAACGTACTCTGGCTAACAATGCTTGCTCATCGGAAAAAGCATACTTAGTAATAATTTCAGGAGTAGAATCAGGTATTTTAATTTGGTATAGATTAGGGTTTGGCGAGATTTTCGCACCTGACGAGTAAAGTTTGAAGCGGTACTTTGCATCCCCTGTACCTTCGATAGTCCATTGTTCGTCACCGGAACAAGTATCGAGAATTTCTTTAGGAAACATCTTTCTAAACCGATAGGAATAGATCACATCTCCGATATTCTTGGGCAGTTTAATTCCAAGTTTTTCGGCGGAGCGCACAATGTCTTCGCGTATAAAGTCAAATTCGCGCAATCCATCTTGATAATAGGCGAAGAAAATATCGCTAATTATTTTATCGTACTTCGATGCCACTCTGCTCCCTCCTTTTATTATCGCCTCACGATCTCTTGTTCCAACAACATCTTTAGATACATTGTGTTCCTTCGCCGCAGCTGACATATTAAACGCGAGCAGTTCTTCATTCATCAGACGGACTTCCTGAGAAGGCTTAACCAAATTTCCTCCCAGTGCTAAAGCAATTTGCTTTGCTACTGCTCTAGCCAATAATGGCGGAACGGCATTTCCTACTTCTCGGAAACCATGCCACTTTGTTACATGTAATCTAAACCAATCGGGAAAAGAATGTAGTCTGGCGGCTTCGCGAACAGTAATTACTCTTGGGTATAAATAGTGGATTGGTCTTGGACTTGTGAAAGCTCCATGTTTACTGTCGCTTCCTGCTCTTAATGTATTACATACACCATCGGGATGAAGCTTGAGAAAACGGCTAACTGGTTCAATCTGTCCTTGCTCTGTTTCAATAAATCTTTGCTTGGATTCGTCCGTGTGCTTTGTTCGAGCTGAAGATGTTAGTATGTTACGGTTGTGATTTCTAGGATAAGAAAAATCGTCATCATCCATTTTAAGTCCTACAAGGTATTTAGCATAATCACTAACGGGCTCGGTTCTATATTCTGTCCAATCTTGAGTTAGTAATTCCTTGAACGTATCAACATCGGGTAAATCGGCTAAAGCATCTCGGACGGAAGTGCCAAGAGGTAGTCCATTCTTACTAACGGTTGGAACTGTGCCATTAATTGCTCTTGGAACAACTGTTGGTTCGGGATACTCAATTAGTGGATTGCCTTTATATGCACCATAAAGAAAAAGCCTCTTTCTGCTTTGCGGCACTCCAAAGGAAGATGCGTTCAACACTCTATACGGTAAAGTTATTTCGTAGCCGATTCCTTGGAAATCGCTAATTATTGTTTGAAGAAGATTCTTAGCGGTTCCGAGTGTCAGACCTGATACGTTTTCCATTACAAAATACTTTGGGCGAATCTCGCTAATTATCTTATAGAAATGAAATAATAGGACATTCCGAGCATCGTCTGAAAGTCTTCTGCCGATCATTGAGAATCCTTGGCAGGGCGGCCCGCCGAATACAACATCAATTTCGCCGGGTTTTCTACCGATTTGTTCAAGAATGGAATGCCCCGAGATTTTGCTTGCATCGGCACATATTACTTTAGTGTGAGGGAAATTAAATTGGTGAACTGAAGCGTGTATCGGGTCGTATTCGACTGCCGCGAGTACATCGAAACCTGCTTGTTCGAATCCAAGCGACATTCCTCCTGCACCTGCAAAAAGGTCGATTGCGGTATATCTATTCAAAAAACTTTACCTCCTTGGGGACAGGTTGTCCATTATAGTAGTTTATAACATTATGAGAAAGATGAGAAGAGAATAAAGCGAAGTAAGAAATGTAAGTATACGGAAAAAACCTCCTCCGCTTTTGTTCGCAGAAGAGGTGCTTCCTCAATCCGTTCATTATGAATTAGACTTATAATACCACAGTTTCTTTGAAAAAAACAATGAGCACCCGAGTTGGTTTATCGAATAATGCCACTCATTATCAATTAGCAAACGGGTGATTAACTGTGAAATGGAATATTAGATTGAACTGAAAAGGATGAGCGAAGGTTCCCAGTTCATATTTTTCAGTATGTTCGCCATCTTACATTCGCTCATATTCCATCTCCACAAGCTTGAAAACTCAGAAGGTTTAATCCTAAGTCCCCGGCATAGATCAAATATTTTTGTGACCGATGGTTCGTTTCTGCCGACTTCGATCATGGAGATAAAGGACCTGTCCACATCGCATTCATGCGCCCAATCTTCTGGGCTAATGCCTTGCTTGATCCGGATCGCTTTCACGGTTTTCCCGATAATCTGTTTCATGATAACAGCTTGTTCGCTGAAGAGTTCTTGGGAAATCTGTCGCCTCTGTGGTTGGGAAGATGATGGACAAGACGATCCGAATGCGGATGAGGTTTGGGACGGGCCCAATGGAGACTATTCATTGTCCGCAAGAAAGAAGCATTATGTAATGTATCGCGATATGCCTTTGTGAGAGGACATGCCCATTTGGCCATGGATGATATAAAAATGTTTATTAGAAAATGATATTCTTCATTCACATGTTATTGCCTCTGAGAGTCGGAGGTTTTTTTATTGGCATATTCACGAATGGGACGTTTAGGTGACATTGGGTTTAACATATCGATTTATTTTTTTAATTCGACTTGCGCATTAAATCGGTTATGCAATCCCGTAAAATATGGATTGAAGGAGTGGTACATCCCAAACGCGATCGGAGGGATGGGTGGATGAGCCGATTACTGAGAATATTGGAGGAGGAACGGCGCAAGCTGAACAAGCTTGGCGAAGAGTCACTGGAGCGATTCATTGCTCTCTCCGACAATCCTGAGATTCAGGAACAAAGTCGAAAACTCGACAAGCTGGTGCTCCTACATAATTCTATGAAAACCAAGCGCTCGAAAAGCGCACAATAAGTCAAAGACAGGGGGACACAGAAGATGGAATTTCCACCGTGGTTTCGGCAAGTGATGCAAGGGAGGCTGGATGAAGTGTCTGCACGGATCGAACACCATCCTGATTTGAATGACGTTCGGGCTGCAGCAGACCGGGCATTCGAAGCCTTGTTCGAAGGCAGGGATATTATACATACGCCAGAATTTGCAACATGGGAGGACAAGCATTATTTGAAGCAAGGAATTGTGAATGAAAGGTTGTACTTGCAGGGGATGAAGGATGGCGTTCAGCTTGCTATGGCTCTACTCTGCCATTCTATGTCTGATCACCAATCACCAACTGAAAATGAATCATAATGCGATAATGGACAGCAAGCGGAGAAGAATTCCGCATGACAGCGGGCTGGAGCTAATATTGTTGACTGTTGGGCAAATCTCCCGGACACGCGGGGGAGCAACAGTGTACGAGCGCCCGCGGCAGCCGCTTGGCGCAGATTACTTTCTTCATTTCCTGCGGTATAATAACTCCACTCCAGCCAAGAACAACACGAACAATACAAACATCGATATGGTCTGCGTATACGTCATTCCCTCATTAATATTTGGTGCGATCAGGGCAGCAAGACCGACTATTACAATGCCTATGATTGACAGTCTCCACCCTGTTACATATTTTTTCATCATAAACCTCCCGCAGTCCTGTTGGCTTTGCCTCCAACTTCCAGAGTCATTATAACACGTGAAGCGCTGCAATTGCCCGTCGTTAGAGGACAAATTGTGTGCTCGCCACATAGGGTCGGGTAATGCGACTGAAGAATCTCGGACCGACCCAATATGGGGGGAGAACAAAACCAGCCCATACTGTTTCGAAATTGACGGAGCGAATTGACCTGCTGATGTGACTAGAGAAACCCCCTTCTCAATTGCAACTATATAGAGTGCAGCACCGATAGTTAGCTTGAAAGGGGTGATAGTATGGAATTGGTGTATGTGGCAAAAACCAAGGCAGGAACCAAAAAGATTACACTCAAGCTTAGCCTTGGCAGTTTCTTTGGACTCTTTCGATGAGTCATCACTGGGATTGCATCGCGGGAGTTAACCGCAATAATGCTAGAAGGACCGTCTGACTTGGCGGTCCGTATGGATGATAGTAAGCGAAAAAAAAAAGCTGAGCAGGGTTTCTCATTCCTGCTCAACCTTTTTTTTCAGTTATCAAACGAGGATGTGGAGCTGCGGACGATTAGCTTCGTTGCTACGCTCGCATCCACCTGATGAGGATCATCGCCGTTGATCAGATGCATAATCAATTGCGCCGAAAGCGCGCCGATTTGTTGTTTGGCTATTCGAATCGTTGTCAGAGGGGGATCGGTATGGAGGCCCCACTCGATGTCGTCAAAGCCCACAATACTGATCGACTTCGGAACATGGAACGCTTTTTCTTTGAGCGCCTTGATCGCGCCTATGGCCAATTTGTCATTCGTTGCGAATATTGCCGTGAAATCGATGTTGTCGAGCGCGGCTATCGCTTGGTAGCCGTCTTCGACTCCGACACCGGGACATTCGATCAGCTTCGGTATCGTCTGGTTCGCCGCGTCCTTCAAACCTTGCAAGTATCCCTGGTAACGCTGGTGAATGCTATTGTGACTAAGCGGTCCGGAAAGACAGGCAATGCGCGTATGATGGAGATCTATCAGATGGTTGACCGCCTGCAGGGCGCCGCGCGCATTGTCCGTGTTAACCGAACAAAAACCGGGGTGCATACTGTCAACAAGCACAACCGGAATTTTCAGGCTGGCGATCTTGTGCAAGAACCGCGGATCGTAATCAGCTCCCACTAGGATGGCGCCGTCCGCAGATTGATTCTCAAACATCTCATGAAACATGGAATCGCTTGGCTTGGGCTCGCTAAGTACATAATATAATAAATTGCTTCGCTGATGCTGCAGTTCGGTGGCTATCCCTTCTGTGATCAAGGTATAAAATGGGTCGGTTTCGACTGCCTGATTCATGCGCACCAGCAAATTAATATTCGTTATTTGATCCTTGCCTTGACTAACATTGCGCCGCTTGGGCTGCAGATCGTGTTCCTCGATCAGGTTCATAATGCGTTGACGCAGTTCATCGCTCACTCCGGGACGATTGTTGATCGCCTTGGAAACCGTTGAAGTAGAAACCCCCAACTTAGTGGCTATCTCTTTCAAAGTGATGGACATTCCTCGTTCCTCCTACCTTATAGGACTCAGCAGTTAAGTAGTGAGCTAAATCCATTATAATTCCAAGTTTAGGGTATTGCCACATTTTCGCTGACAATCTCATTTAGATGGACTGATCTTGCAAAAATCACGAAGAAAATTTCGCGAAATTTATATGACACTATCATATACTATGTCAGGAGAAAACACAAAGAAATCGGGGTATTAATCTAATATTTGCGCCGATTTGAACAAAAATAAGCGAAATTAGGAAGAAATATTTCTATATTATTTCGTTGATTTTTTTTCTAACCTCGCTATAATAGAGAAATAAGAACTGATTTTTTTTGTGAATTTCTTTCCTGGAGTCGCATGTAAGGGCTCACAACAACTATTATGACGATTGCACCATGGAGGAGGCTGTCAAGTGACAAACAAGTACGTAGGAGTATGGGGCGTATTCGAAGAAGATTACGCAGAAGGTCTGGAGAAAGCATTTCAGCGCTATAAAGAGGCCGGAATCAAACATGTTATGTACGGCGGAATCGCGCATACGTTCGATGTGCATGAAGAGTTTTACCGCGATACGAAGATTGATCCATGGATTCAAATTAACTATGAGAAGAACGTTGGCGACGCGTTCGGAACGAAGTTCAATCTGATTACATCCGAATTTAATGATCTCAATGCATTGGCCGGCGAATATGGGCTCAGCCTGGACTTTGATATTACGCCCGGCGTCAGCGACCCGATCGTGGAAGCTTACCCTGACACAGCAGTCGTCGACATTGAAGGGAAAACAAGCAAGCACTGGATGTGTCCGTCGAATCAGGATGTGCGGGCATACTTCTATGGAAGGACGGAGGATATCTTAAGAAATTACAAGGGGATTCGCGAGGTAGAACTGGACGTTGTCAGCATTGACTTCTATGATCCGCAAGTGGTGCCGGACTGGGTGCTGCCCGAATTGTATCCGCTTCGGCAGCTGGCTATCGGCAACTGCTTCTGCGACCATTGCGTGAAGAAAGCGAAGGATGCCGGTCTTCAAGTGGACAAGATCAAAGCGGAAATTGCGGAGATTTATAAAACAGCGACTACATTGACTTACGAGAACTTTAAAGACCAGGCGGAAGCCTATCGCGGTGCATTCGATGTGATGCGATTCGTGATTAAGCACCCGGAACTTATGCAATGGCTGAAATTCAGAGGGGAAGCAGTAGACGATTTCGTCATTGGCATGAACAAACTGGTGAAGAGCGTTGATCCTTCCATTCTCATATCAAGCGATTTGGTTTCGCCAAGCTTCTCCTGGACATTGGGGCAGATGTATCATACGCAACCTGCTATTACGGATTTGACGAAGCTCATGCTGTACCATAAGCGGATCGGTTCGTTCGAGGTAAAGCCGTTGAAGCGCATTCAGCAAGCGATTCCGGAAATTAAAGAATCCGAATTGCTGGATCAATACTTCCGCCTGAAAGCGTTCGACGGACCGGATTCGTTCCAGGGATTTGTCGATGAAGGTGTAAGCGTGGAGAACGTCTACTACGAAGTGAAGAAGGCGAAAATGGAAGTCGGACAGCACCATAAGATTATTGCGGGACTTGTCGGCGATCCTCCGGCAACGCCGGACGATGTGCGGGAAGCGGTCGTCATGGCCCATAAAGGCGGAGCTGACGGATACATGCTCCATCTATGGTACGGCAACGCTCCGAAAGAGAACGTCGTTGCATTCGGCGAGCAATTGAGAGCGCTTGGAGAAATCGAATAGAAGGGAGGAGTCGCTAAGATGAAGACATTGCCATGGCAATACTTCGAGAAGGAAGTGTCCGATAAGAAAGTGGCCATCTTGCCGGTTGGCAGCATTGAGCAGCATGGACTGCACGCGCCGCTCGGCACGGACTTATTTATCGCGGAAGGCTTGGCGGGAACTGCGGAGGCTCATGAGGATGCCATCGTATTGCCCTCTATTCCCGTCGGTGTCGCCGAATATCATCGGGATTTCGCTGGCTCGCTGTGGGTAAAGCCGGAAACATTGAAACAATACGTAGGCGAAATCATCGGCAGTTTGATTTTTCATGGGATCAAGAAAGTGATTATTGTCAATGGACATGGCGGGAACAGAGAGCCGATGAAAGAGATGGCGCGTTATCTCATGCTGGACAATCCGGGAATAAGCATTGTCGTATGGACATGGTTCGAGAGCATCGAAGCGGACATCATTAAGATGTATGGAAGGCGCCCGCCGCTTCATGCGGATGAAACGGAAACTGCCATGCTGATGGCGATCCAGCCTGATTCTATCAAGCCCGAGCATTACGAAGAATCCGCGAAGGGTGCGGGAGAATGGGGCAAATTCTATAAAGGCACAATGGTCTCTCAGGTCGTGAAGGATTTCAGTCCGACCGGAGCCACCGGCAATCCGGCATTAACCGACCCGGAGCGGGGCAAGCACATGTTCGAATTATCGAAAGAGAATTTGAAGGAATTAATCCGGTACATGAGCGATCTGTAAACGGTGAAAGATGTCTGTATGGTTTGTACATGATGATCGCAAAAGAGGCTTAGGCGTGAAATCATTGCAATAACAATAATAAACGAACCAAAGGGGAGGATGCACATGCGCAAACTGGCAGTTTTGTTACTGGCGTTGGTTTTGGTTGCAACTGCTTGCAGCAATGCCTCGAACACGGAAAATCAGCAGAACGGTGATACAGGTAATTCGGAAGCAGGGCAAACAACCGTTACTTGGTGGGTGCCGAACTGGGACGAAGCGGTGGCGAAGGAGCTTATTGCGAAATTTGAAGCCGCCAACCCGGGTGTTAAGGTTGAGATTGTGACAATGACGTGGGATACGATGGAAAATCAGATTCGGGTATCCTTGATGTCCAAAGAAGCTCCGGATGTCATTACGGAATTGGAGTCGCGGGTCAAAAATCTCGCCTCGCAAAACCTGTTGATGAACTTGGACGGTTTCTACGACGAACATTTGGACAAGGATGACTTCATCGCCTCCGCATTGGAGATCAACACCTATGAGGGCAGCATCTATGGCGTTCCTTTCCGTCATGACGGTTCGGGGGTGCTGTACAACAAGACTATGTTCGAGGAAGCCGGCCTTGATCCCGATCATTTCCCGGAAACATGGGATGAGTTCGTAACGGCCATGGAACTGCTGACGAAGGATACGAACGGAGACGGCACGATTGATCAATATGCATTAGCGTGGCCGTTAGGCAATCAGGCGAATGCCGTTACGCGATTTATCCAGTTGTTGTACAGTGAAGGCGGCGACATCTTGAACGAAGACGGCACGCGAAGCGCTTTGAATTCGCCAGAGGCCGTGGAAGCGTTGGAGAAATTAGTCGCTACGATCAAGAACGGGTATGCGCCAACCAGCACGATGGAATTGGATAACACGACCCTTCGCGGACTGTTCGTCAACGAGCGTATCGCCGCATATATTGGCGGCCAATTCGACATTGCGCCGATTCAAGAAGAGAACCCGAATATTCAGCTTGGAACAGCAGTGATACCAGGACCGAACGGTATGGGGACTTCGACGGTCAACGGCTTTTCGCTGATCGTGCCCGAGCAGGCTCGCCAGAAGGAGGCGGCTATGGAGCTGGTGAAATTCATCGCCGAGCCTGAGCATATGGCTGAGCTGACAGCGACATTCCCTGGGACAAGAAGTGCTTTGGAGCATGAGAAGTTCGCAGACCCTCTGCTGAAGCCGTTCGCGGATCAATTGGAGCAAGGGAAGTCTGAGCCATCCTATGCGAATTGGCCTGCGATGGAAAAAGCGATTTTCGAAATCATCCAGGCGGTTGTACTGACGGATTCGCCGATTGAGGATGCCGTCAAGATGATGTCGGAAGCTGTAGACAATATTATCTCCCAGTAAGCAGGATTGGTCAGGAGCTTTGTTCTCCTGACCAATCTTTAGTCGGTGAGCGAGGTGATGAACTTGGCGTCAAAGGTAATGGACAGGGAAGCGCGGCGCGGATTTGCATTTGCGGCTCCCGGTGTTCTCGTAACGGCGATTCTTGTATTGTTTCCGATAGCGTACGTGCTCTATTTAAGCTTTTTTCAGGTAGACGCAGGCTCCTCGCGGTTCGTCGGCTTCGAGAATTTTCAGGCGATCATGACCGAACCCAAATTTGGCCGGATCGTCTGGAATACATTGTGGTGGACGATCTCGACCGTTGTGCTCGCCTTTCTTCTTGGCGCGGGCACAGCTATGCTGATTAATCAGGATTATATCCGGGCGAAGGGAATGTGGCGGACGATTCTGCTGCTTTCGTGGATCACGCCCGGCGTCGTCAAGGCGACGGTCTGGAAATGGCTGTACAGCACCGATTTTGGCATGATTAATCATGGGCTTATGAGCCTGAATATATTGCAGGAACCGGTTGCGTGGCTCATGAATCCCAGCTATTCGCTGGCTGCCGTTATTTTGGTGCAAATCTGGGCAACCTTTCCTTATGTGATGCTGATGATCAGCGCAGGCTTGCAAGCGATTCCGAAGGATTTGTTCGAGGTCGCGGATATGGAAGGCGCGAGCTTCTGGCAACGAATTCGCTATATTTATATTCCGCAATTGAAGGATGTAACCTTTATATGCGTGCTTATCCTTGTAATCTGGTCCTTGAACGAATTTTCGATTATCTGGATCATCACGCAAGGCGGTCCGATGGGCAGCTCGCAAGTGCTGTCGCTGTCGATTTATGATAAGTTCAGATCGTTTGATATTAGCGGGGCGGCGGCAACCTCTGTGCTGCAGCTTGTTGCATGTCTGGTATTTGCGGCGTGGTATATTCGCAAATCGAACAAGGAGGCGGGATAGATGGCAGGACGAAAAGGTCAAGCTGTAAAAAAAGTAATCTCCTACGCTCTGCTCGTGCTGCTTTCCTTGTTTGTTCTCGTTCCATTGTTGTGGATCGTCAGCACATCATTCAAGCCTGCCGGGGAAGTATTCTCTATACCGCCTGTATGGGTTCCGGAGGATCCGACAGTGGGCAACTATGAGAAGGTTTTGACGGAATCGTCTATTCCGAGATACTTTATGAACAGTCTGCTGGTAGGGCTGCTGACGACGTTCATCGCACTTCTTCTGGGGGGAGCCGCCGGATACGGGTTCGCCAGGTACAAATTCCGCGGCAACAATTCGATGTCTTTATTCATGCTTATTAGCCAGATGCTGCCATTGACCGTCCTGATGATTCCGATTTACTTCATGATGGTCCATTTCGGCTTGCTGGATTCTGTTCCCGGACTGGCTATCGCCCATTTGATCCTGGTGCTGCCGGTCGTCACTTGGATGTGTCGAAGTTATTTCGCATCTGTTCCCAAGGAAATAGAGGAATCTGCGCAGATCGACGGCTGCACGCATCTGGGGGCGCTGTTCCGTGTGATATTGCCGATTGTCGCTCCAGGACTTGCGGCTACGGCGATCTATGCCTTCATTATGTCCTGGAACGAATTTGTACTGGCTTCGATCTTGACGCTCTCCGACAAATCGAGAACGTTGCCGATCGGCCTGACAGAATTTTCGTCCAGCTTCAATGTAGATTGGGGAAGCACGATGGCTGCAAGCATGCTCATTTCGGTTCCTGTTATCGTATTCTTCTTATGGCTTCAGAAATACTTCGTGGAAGGTCTTGGACAAGGCGCCGTAAAAGGATGACAGAACGTTACTTATTCTAGCTAGGACAGTGGGAGGAATGCGGTATGAAGATTCGCGATATTGAAATGACGGCTGTAGAAGTTCCGGTTATTCCGCTTGAGGAAGGCGGGATTGCTCCATATCGGGGGAGCCAGGACAAGGTCGGAACAACGAGCATTACGAGTCTGATATTCAAGGTAACGACGGACGAAGGAATTACCGGTTGGGGCGAGATGAACCCGATTATCTCGACCAAAGTGACGAAGGTGCTGCTGGAGGAGTATATCAAGCCGCTCGTTATCGGGCAAAATCCGTTTGATCTGAACAAGATCATGCAGGCTTTCGCCCCGGTCTATAATCCGCAAATTAATACGAAATCGTTCCTGACGGCCATCGAAATGGCTTGCTGGGATATTATGGGCAAGTCGGTTAACAAGCCTGTCTATGAATTGCTGGGCGGCAAAGTCCGCGACCGCATCGATATTGCTTATGCGTTGGGTATTTTGGACATTACGCAAACCAAAGAGAAGATTGCGCAGATCAAAGAAGAAGGCTACCGGACATTGAAAACGAAGGGCGGCAAAGATGTCGTATTCGATATCCGGCGCACGATTGCAATGCGTGATGCGGGCGGCGACTACTTCGACATTCGCGTGGACATGAATCAGGGATATGACACACCGACGGCTCTGCGCTACCTCCGCGGGGTCGAGGAGTGCGACATTCAATATATCGAACAGCCGATCAAGGTGAACAAGATGGACGATCTGCAGTCGCTGCGCGACCGGACGCGCGTGCCGATAGGCATTAACGAGGATTGCTACGTTCCCGGCAATCTGTTCGAGGCTATCCGCCGCAAGGCGATTGATATCGCGATTGTGGACTTTGAGCCGCTTGGGGGCATAACGGAGTTGTCGCGTCTTGAGCATGTTGCCCGGGAGGCTGATTTGCCGCTGGCTCACCACTGCGGCTGGGATATGGGCGTCAAGCTGGCGGCCATTCTTCACTCCACATGCACGATGCCGGCCTTCACCTATCCGATGGACAGCACATACTTTGCCCATGCGGACGATGTGCTGAAGGAGAAGATTCGGATTGAGGACGGAAGCTACGTCATTCCGGAGGGAGCCGGATTGGGCGTTCAAGTAGATGAAGAGAAGCTTCAGTTCTTAGCAGTGAAATAATACCGAGCCTGGAACGGAGGTGGATGGTTGCGGTGTATGGATTTTCGGGCAAACATGTTGTCGTTACAGGCGGCGCTATGGGGATCGGCCGGGCCATTGTCGAAGGCTTCGCGGTGGCCGGTGCCAAGGTGGTGTTCGCCGATCTGAACGAAGCGGCCGGCGTTCGCGCGCAAGAAGAAATACGGTTGCGCGCGAATCATGCCGACGTCTATTTTGTTCATGCCGATCTGTCTGCCGCTAACGGCGTGCTGCACTTTACAGATCGGGCGATGGACATGCTTGGCGCGGTGGATGTCCTCGTGAATAATGTAGGCGTCAATTTTCGCAGCGGGGATATTCTGGAGCACCGCGAAGAGGACTACACGCATTCATTCGAGACGAACATTATGAGCTGTATTCGCTGCATTCGCAACCTCGTCCCGGGGATGCTGGAGAGAGGAAGCGGCTCGATTGTCAATATTTCCTCCACGATGGGGCTAGGCACAGCGGGCTTCTCGGCTTACGCCTGGTCCAAGGGGAGTTTGGATACGTTGACGAGATCGTTCGCGCTGGATTACGCCAATCGGGGCATTCGCATCAACGCAGTCGCGCCGGGGCTGATTGCGACACCGTCGACACAACCGTGGATCGACGAGCAACAAGATGCGGCTGCGGCCAAGGGCGTCCCGATGGGAACGGTGGGACAAGGCCACGATATTGCGAATGCTGTCCTGTTCCTCGCATCGGACAAGGCCGCATATATCACAGGCCAGGTTCTCTACGTAGACGGCGGTTTGTCGGTTGGCGAATAAGATCGCCGGTATATGAAGTGCGAGATAGAGAGGAGAGGGAATTCGATGGATGTTTATCAAAGATTGACTCAGCTGGGGTTGGAAATTCCGGAGTTGCCGAAGCCGGTCGCTTCCTACGAGCCCGCCATGATTCACGGCAATCTGATATTCTCGGCAGGACAGACAGGAACGGTCAAGCAGAGGCTTGTGCACAAGGGCAAGCTTGGACAAGAGGTGTCGATCGAGGAGGGCAAGGCCTCGGCCGAGTTGTGCTTGCTCAATTGTTTGTCAGAGCTGGAGTTTGTGCTGGGCGATCTGAATCGGATCAATCATTTCATCAAGCTGACCGGATTTGTGGCTTCGAGCAAGGATTTCGGCAATCAGCCGGAGGTTGTCGAGGGCGCGTCCGCGCTATTGCTTGAAATTTTCGGGGAGAAGGGCAAGCACGCCAGATCGGCGCTCGGCGTAGCCGAGCTCCCGTACAACGCCCCGGTGGAGATAGAAGTCATCGCCAGTATCGACTAATGCTGCATCCTTAATAGGATTTCATGGCAATTAGGGTTGGGCAGAGTGTGTAAACTTTGCCCAGCCTTTTTTGCGTGCCGTGTACGCGCATGTTATCTTTGTGCGTGGTTTGCAGGATGCCCATTCCGCCTGAGTTGCCTTGGGAGGCAATCACTACTCCAGGATTGTCGTGCAGTATTTGCAACGTTTCGCTTGGACCGGTATTTCTGACATACAATCCGGACACCCTTTGGTCTCAGGAGGCTTCGCGGCTGTCTGTTTCTCGAACTTGCGTTTCATTCGGTTCATTTGTCTAATGACGAGGAAGATGACGAATGCAATGATCAGGAAGTTGATGACGTTGTTAATGAACATACCGTAATTCAAGGTGGCTGCTCCTGCTTCTTGCGCTGCTGCAAGACTTGGATATGCAGTGCCGTCCAGACTGATGAACAAATTATTGAAATCGACTCCACTCAACAGCAAGCCGATTGGCGGCATAATGATATCATTGACCAATGAATTGACGATGCCGGTAAAGGCAGCGCCAATGACGACGCCGACTGCCAGATCGATCACGTTGCCGCGCATTGCGAATGTTTTGAATTCTTTCCACATCTTCTATCCCCCCCTGTATTTCTTTTATCGGCTGTTAAGAAAAGAGATTGTAGGTACGATATTGCATACATGCTGCAGGCCCAGTACACGTTCATTCCCATATGGATGCGAGCGGCCATCCCCATTTCCTGTAATTCTACACTTAAGGAAGAAAGTTTGACAATCCCCTCTGTCACATATCTGCTAATAGATGTTCATCCGCCGTGTCCATGGTTCGTCGTACTTGATCGGCATTCGGGCTGATGATTCAGCGGCATCGGCTTGCGAACGGGGCAGGTGTTCAAAGGCTTCGAAATAAGTTATAATGCACCTGGGAATAACTACATATTTTTCTTAAGAACGACTTCTTAAAGGGAGGGGACAAACGATGGGGAAGAAAGCGGCGATCATGCTGATAGCGATGATCGTATGCATCATCCCGCTAGCTGCAGGAGCTGCATACGCAGACGAATTGCCGATTCGTGTGGTGATCAATGGAGAGAGGGTCAATTGGAGCAATCCGAATGAAGTGTTTATAGCCAATGAGAAGGTGTACGGTCCGTCCTCGTATTTTACGGATTATCTGAATGCCAGTGTTAAGATTGATGAGCAGAACAGCAGGATCGAAATTGCCATTGGCCAAGCCAAAACCGTGCTGCCGGTTTATGACTTGGATCAATTGACAAATGCAGCAGCGATTAGCGCGATTAGTCTAAACGGTTCTGTTCATCTTCCGCTGATCGACACAGGGAATGAATTGGGATTAAGTGCAAGATGGGATGCGAGCGTTCAAACCGTATATATCCGAGGGGATCAGATCAAGCCATCCGAGTCCCCGAAAGCCGTGTCTCCAAAAGCCAAGGATGCGCCGGCGTTCGTCGTGAACGAGAAGCCTGTTGGGATGAAACCCCAGCCCTATAAGGCAGGCGATAATGTGTACGTGCCCATAAGAGTCATTGCTTACGCTCTAGGCATCGAAGTTACCCAAGATGCAATGGACAGCATCTCGCTTCGTTACGGTAACGCTTCAGAAACGATAACGAATCCGGTCACCCGATTCGAAACGCCGTACGTCGATCTAGGCTTTCTGGAAAAAAGGTTGGGCGTTGCTGTCCACTACGACGATCAGAGTCATACGTATCAGTTGACGACTCAGACGCCTGCCCAATCGATTCAGGACATCATCTCCAACGAACAACAACTCGTGATCGAGGATATGTACGGGTTCGTCGTCTCCTACAACGACCGTATTTCACAAGTATTCAATAAATACAAAGATTCCAGGTTAATGCTCAGCAAGGGACCTTATGATGACTCCGGGAACAGTTATGCCCAATTGTCCTTGAGCATTAGCTTTAATGTTGGTGCAGATGTGCCTGTGCAATTTGGCGAAGTAGAGGAAATCTTAGGTCAAAGGGTTGAGAGCAGTGCCGTGAACGCTGTGATGCAGTATGTCAAGACGAGAACGGATCGAGACACGCAATTGCCGCAGAAAACATTCGAGGATCGTCATTACAAGATTTATGTCAGCGGAGATCGAAGCGGGACGGGGGTTACAGTATTCAAAAAGACGATTCCGGGTAAGATCGCGCTAGAGGATGTTCATGGCTTTCAAATCTCTTATGACCGAAGCAGCCGATTAACGAAAGCCGGCGTACAAGTGATGAAGGGACCGTTCTATCCTCAAGGGGAGGACCCGGACAATCGAATACTCATACTTGGGATTGGATACGACGAGAATGCCAGGCACGCGCAACAATATGAGGAAGTCAAGGGAATCTTATTGCAAAAGCTGAGTGCCAAGGTCTACGCTTCGATTCATCAACAAGCCCGTGTGATCCTCAACAATCAGGCGAAGGGGATTGCGACAGCGCCTGCTGAGTTGACAGACGGCCATTATACTATCATCGTTCAGGGAGCGCCAGCGGCTCAGGGCGTTGAAATTACCGTGATCACCGAACCGATATCGATTGTGCTGGATGGAATCGTGTTGGAGGTTGCGGAATCGCAGCCATTTTTGGAAAATGGGAGTGTTTATGTGCCTTTGCGACTAATCAGCGAGTCTCTGGGCGCTTCTGTTAACTTTCAAGAAGAAGCTCGCATGATTGCGATTACCAAAGGGGATAAGAAAGTGACGTTGGCGCTAGACGGCGAGGTGAACGGGGCACGGGTCATCGTGCAAAATCAGCGGACATTTGTGCCGCTTCGTTTCATTAGTGAAAGCTTAGGTTCAGAGGTAAAGTGGGAGGGCGCTGCCAAAACCGTTTATATTGACACGAATAAGGACTAGTTCCTATGTCTGCATTAGGCTGATTCAGAAGGATGAGCGGAGTTTCACCGCTCATCCTTTTTGGGAGGCGGGACTTGAAGCCTCTGCGTGTTCACATCGGATTGACTTCATTCCCCGTATTTCCACAGTACGTATGTGAATCGTTAGACGCCTTACCTATCCTCGGATCAGTTAGTAGTTTTGGCTTGGGCTCGGGATTCGATGACCGGTTTTATGGCTGGTGTTTGTCTGCCGCAAGCAATGAAAACAGCAGGGGAGTTGCCGGCCCGGTTGAAGCGATGCATTATCTCATTGAATTTATGATCACTGCTGAGTTTGTCCATGCTGAGCGACTCACGCGGCTTGCGGAATTCGTCAAATTGCTGAATAGACAAGCGAGAAGTACCGCCGAGACTGTACGTCTTGACGGTGCCCGTTTGTCTAGTTATATTAAATACATATATGTATGTATTTTATCTGACTATATTGAGAGAATGATATTCTCATAGTCTCAATAGTTGAAAGAGAGGATTCGGGATGATTGTGATGCGTTCCAGGTATAAGAGGATATTTCGCCGTTTCGTGCAGACGATGAGCTTGCTTGCGCTGGTGACGGGCGCTGTGATGCCTTTTCATGCAGATCCGGCGCACGGCGCAAAGGCGGATAGCGGCCGCCGCGCGGAAATGGCGGCGATTGCAGCAGGATATGGTCATTCGCTAGCGCTAAAAACGGATGGTTCTGTTGTGGCGTGGGGGGCGAATGATTACAGTCAAACGGCGGTGCCAGCGGAAGCGGAATCCGGCGTGGTAGCGATAGCAGCGGGAGAAGATCATTCGCTGGCATTGAAAACGGACGGCACCGTGGTGGCGTGGGGATATTTTGGCGCAACAGACGTGCCGGACGGGCTCTCCGGTGTAGTCTCAATTACTGCGGGAGGCAATCATTCACTGGCGTTGAAGGCGGATGGTTCTGTTGTAGCTTGGGGATCGAATCATGAAGGTCAAACGACGGTGCCGGCGGAAGCGGAGTCCGGTGTGGCGGCGATAGCAGCGGGAAATTATCATTCGCTGGCGTTGAAGGCGGACGGCTCAGTTGTGGCTTGGGGATCGAATCATGAAGGTCAAACGACGGTGCCGATGGAAGCGGAGTCCGATGTGGTGGCGATTGCAGCAGGGTATGGTCATTCGCTAGCGCTGAAAGCAGACGGCTCAGTTGTAGCCTGGGGATCGAATGTTTACGATCAAACAACGGTGCCGGCGGAAGCGGAGTCCGGTGTGGTGGCGATAGCAGCGGGAAGTCATCATTCGTTAGCGCTGAAGGCGGATGGCACCGTGGTGGCGTGGGGATATAATGCTTACGACGTGCCGGAGGTGCCGACGGGAGCGCAGTCCGACGTGGTGGAGATTGCATCGGGAAATTACCATGCGCTAGCGCTGAAAGCGGATGGCACTGTTGTGGCGTGGGGATGGAATGATGACGGTCAAACGATAGTACCGGCGGACATCGTCATTCCGGCCAAAACGAAGAGAATTGCAGCGGGAAGTTACCATTCCCTGGCGCTGAAAGCGGATGGCACCGTTGTGGCTTGGGGATTGGATGATGATGGTCAAACGACGGTGCCTGCGGAAGCACAGTCCGATGTGGTGGCGATAGCAGCGGGAACTCGTCATTCCTTGGTGCTGAAGTCGGACGGCACCGTTGTGGCGTGGGGAGGAAATGGATTAAATCAAACGGCGGTGCCGGCGGGAGCACAGACCGGCGTGGTGGCGATTACAGCCGGCAGCGCTCATTCCTTGGCCCTGAAGGCGGACGGTGCCGTTGTGGCGTGGGGATATAATGCTTACGATCAAACAGTGGTGCCGGCGGGAGCGCAGACCGGCGTGGTGGCGATAGCAGCGGGAAGTTCTCATTCCCTGGCCCTGAAATCCGACGGTACCGTGGTAGCGTGGGGATCGCCTTATGAGGATCAAACGGTGGTGCCGGACGGACTTTCCGATGTAGTGGCGATAGCAGCGGGAGGTGATCATTCCCTGGCCCTGAAGTCGGACGGCTCTGTGGTGTCGTGGGGATCGGGTACTCAAACGACAGTACCGGCAGAAGCGAAGATCGGAGTCGTGGCGATAGCAGCGGGAAGCTTTCATTCCCTGGCCCTGAAGGCGGACGGTTCTGTTGTGGCATGGGGATCTAATAATGACGGTCAAACGACAGTACCGGCAGAAGCGCAGACCGACGTCGTGGCGATAGCAGCGGGACATGGTCATTCTCTGGCGCTGAAAGCGGACGGCACCGTTGTAGCGTGGGGACGGGATAATGACGGTCAAATTTCGGTGCCCTACACCGTGACGTTCGATAAGAATGGCGGAGATGCGGAAGCAAGTCCAATGACTATGACCGTCGCACACGGAGGGAACGTAGGAACGCTGCCAACTCCGCCGACGCGGGAGGGGTACACGTTCACAGGCTGGAACACGGCTAAAGGCGGGGATGGCGCTGCGTTCGAAGCCACAACAGCGGTAACCGCAGACATAACCGTCTATGCGCAATGGACAGCAATCCCAACTTACACCGTGACGTTCGATAAGAACAGGGGAGAAACGGAAGCCAGTCCCATGACGATGACCGTCGCACACGGAGGGAACGTCGGAACGCTGCCGACACCGCCGACACGGGCAGGGTACACGTTCGCAGGCTGGAAC
>NZ_BOVK01000039.1 GCF_018403685.1 Xylanibacillus composti | reverse complement strand
ACATAAATTTGGACTTGATCGGTCGGTGCCAGATGTACCCCTCCCCCATTCGCACCATTTGTATGAATCATCTTTACCTATGCTATAATCTTACTACAAGAATACATAAAAAGTGGGACTATGAAAGCATACTTATTGGATTGTTTAAGATCGGCGGCAGACACGATGATTCGATGTAACGTATGGACGTATTCGTTGAGAATCTGTCCCTACTGCGCATAAGATGACAGGATACTCAGATGACTTTACGTTAACTTTTAATCAAGGAGGGAGTCATATGGCATGGGTAGAATCGCTGCAGAAGGCAATTGACTATATGGAAGCGCATCTGTTGGAACCCATCACAATAGAAGACATTGCGAAGCAGGCACATGTCTCCGCCTTTCATTTTCAACGGCTTTTTATAATCTTGACTGATGTTTCGGTCAAAGAATATGTGCGAAGGCGGAGAATGACATTGGCTGCTCAGGAATTAGCCAGCAGCGATTGCAAGATTATCGACCTTGCCTATAAATATGGCTACGATACTCCTGAAGCTTTCGCAAAGGCTTTTCGCAAACAGCATGGTGTGACACCGAGTGAAGCACGAAAAGGATTGGGGAAGCTGCAATCTTATAATCGCTTGACCATCCAGGTGAATCTAAAAGGAGCTGAACCTATGAATTATCAATTGGTAGAACGCAAAGGATTCCAAATTGTGGGAGTGAAAGAACGGTTTAATTGTGACGGAGATCTCGGTCTGTCTCTGGATATCGGTCATTTTTGGACCAAGGTCGGAAAAAATGGTACCATTAACCGATTACTAGGTTTGAATAACGGCCAAATATCAGGTTTGATTGGAGCATCAGTAGATTACAGCAAAGAGGACAATGAGATTGAGTATTGGGTGGGCACTGAATACAAAGGAAACATACCTGATGGATTATCTAGTTATCAAATATCTGCCGAAAAATGGGCGATATTTGAAGCCGTGGGGCCCGTAGCCGATGTGGTACCGAAGACATGGAAAAAAATATATTCAGAGTGGTTTCCGTCTAATTCATATGAACATGGTGACGCACCGTCTTTGGAAGTATATAAAAGCCCTGACCCAACGAGCCCCGTAGCCAAAACCGAAATTTGGGTTCCGGTTAAATAGACAAAATAGACCATTATCATTGATTTCACAACGAATATTCCAATAGATGCGCGACAATGACCCCGGTCATCTGTCGGGGTCATTTGAAAAAAGGAGGTAACGATGAATACTCATTCTGAGAACTTAACGGTAGAATGCGCCGAAAATTGTGGAAACTCACCTAAAAAAGAGTTGCTTAGAGATCTTAGTATCGCTTTTGTCAAAAATGAAATAAGCTTCTGTATGGATTGGATGACAGATGATGTGGTTTGGGAAATTGTTGGTGATAAATTAATTCGGGGAAAAGATGATTTTGAGAAAGCGTTACATCAAATGAAAAATTGTAAAGTTCAACAATTTCGTATACAGAACATTATCACACATGGCAACACAGGATCTCTAAATGGAACTTTAATACTACACGATAAGCACAGAGTTGCTTTTTGCGATGTATATAACTTTCGAGGGTTTGGTAAAAATTCAAAAATTAAAGCAATCACCTCATATGTTATTAAAACATCTTGATTGTTAATAAGTTCGTACTAGAAGTCTTTATTTGGGACTCTATCGCTTTTCTATAAAGGAGCGATTGTGCAATAACAAGTTACATGGAGTGCGATATAAAATATATTAACAAGAGTGGATCATTATGGAACCTGTTTTATGGATAAGTGTATTTAGTTGTTTTGCGGCTGTCTTTGCTTTGTTTATTATCAATAATAAGAACAAAAAATAGGGCTTGCCTACTGTTCCATTTTTGATTGGTTTACATAAAATTCTATTCAACAAAATGATCCAATAGTTCATTGTATGGAGTTGCTTTTCTATTAATTGAGGGTGGATCAATTTTCTCGTTAGTGAAAAACGTGACTTTTTTCGTTGGAGAAAAGGGTTCTAGTATGCGTCCGTGAGCTCCTATAGATGATTGACTTTTCTTCAACTTTGGTTTTTGCCATTCTTGCTGTAAAAAACTGACTACTCAGGGTCAATTGTTAGAAATCAATGTCATTAATGACGGTGTGTTTTATGAAAAAGAGTATGATTCATTCGATGAAAAAATAAAGAAGCAGCGAAGGATGGGCAGGTGGAATGAAGTATATTTCGTTTTATGGCGATACCTTTTCATCCCTAAACACGCAGATTGCTCCATTTCTGAAGACTCCTACCGTATTCAAGCCTTATTTGTGTTCTCTCTGAATCTTTTCGATTCGCGTTGAAACGTGTCCGCGCATTTACCCAAGAAATCGACGACGGTCGTGATTTGTTCCGGACAGTGCTGTGAAAACAAGTTGCCTAGTTCAGCGAAAAAAGGCGCTATCAACGGAATAATGTCCTGCTCAATTTTTTTCTGATTGGAAAGCAGAGATTGTACCAAGCGGGTCAGCCGCCGCCACATCTAGGTGCACTATTTGGAGGAAGTGGATCATTTGCGCCACACGGAAGGCAGTCGAGAAATTTATGCACAGCGAAAAGAAACGATTGAGCGTGTGTTTGCAGACATGAAAGAAAAGCATGGCATGCGATGGACGACCTTGAGAGGCTTGGAGAAGGTTACCATGCAGGCGATGCTTACGTTTGTAGCCATGAATCTGAAAAAACTGGCGACCTGGCTATGGAAGTCAGGTCGACCTTTCGATAATAACCCGAGGTTTAGCTCCACATTTATTTCATTCAACGACAAACTCCCGATGCGATGCATGTCGTTCGGGAGTTTGTCTTCAATCTGACACGCCAAGTAATGGCGTGCTTTTTTGTGTTTGGCGGATCGCTTGAAGGGGCGAACCTTGAGGGTTCGATCCCGGCTCTACGAACCACTTTATTACAATCGATTGTCATACATCAGTTGAATTTGAATACCGAAAGGGTCTTCAATGATCCCATATGCTTTGCTAAATATATTGCTGGATAAAGGGACAATTATCCTTACACGTTCATCCATGGTCAAGCTCTTGTAAAACTTCTCAATTTCTTTTAAATCAGCACTCTGAATACAAATGGACGTATTATTTCCAACCGTATACATTTCACTGATGTCCATTGTGTCTTCCGCGATCATTATCTTTGTTTTACCGATGGTTAAAACAGAGTGAGTAATCCAATGCTTATTTTCATCAGTAAGTTGAAATGAACTGTCACGTTTTTCCATGTCTTCGTAGGTTACTAGTAGCAATTCTTGGGCATGAAAATGGCGCTTATAAAATTCGATAGCTTCTTTCGCTCTTCCGTTCATGGATAAGAATATTGCTGCTTCCAGTGTTGTACTCATAGTCATGATCTCCTTTTCGTTAATTTGTACTAACAACTTGATATATAACTGATTTGATTGTAACATTTTAAGGTATCAAAATATGACACCTTAAAAGAGGTTTATCAATAATGAATAAATCAGAACGATTAAATGACATGATCCGATACCTTAATGGCAGAGACTTCTTTCATTTGCATGATCTTATGGAGAAATATCAGATTTCAAAAAGTACAGCACTACGGGATATTAAATCTTTAGAGCAATTGGGAATGCCGATTTTTGTGGAATATGGTAGATATGGACGTTACAGAATCCTAAAAAATCGCCTGCTATCCCCAATCATGTTTACGATGGATGAATTGTATGCGTTATACTTTGCTATGTTGACACTAAAATCTTATGAATCTACACCATTTCATTTAAGCGTCGATCAACTCAATGAAAAGTTTGAAAGTTGTCTTTCTCCAAAGCAAATCGAACAAATTGAAATCATGAAGAGGGTGCTGCAATTTGAAATGAACCAGCATCATCATGAAAGTCGATTTTTGGATAAAATCTTGCAAAGCATTCTAAACGAGAGCAATTGCACGATTCAATATTCCATAAACAACGAGGAAAAATGTTACCTTGTTCAATTTTTCAAAATTTCCGCCAAGTTTGGTCAATGGTATGCGTCGGGGATTGATCTTACAACGAATCAATATAGAGTATTCCGATGTGATCGAGTTACTGATATGGTGGAAGAAAGTACGAAATCTCCTTTTACGATTGATGATCTACTGAATCGTTCGCTAGAACTTTATCGTTCCGAGTTCAGTATTGACTTTGAGGTAGAAATTGAAGAAGATGCACAAGATATTTTTTATAAAGAACATTACCCTTCTATGAAAATTGACAGCGGTAATAGAACCGTTATCAGGGGGTTTTATAATCCAGGAGAAGAAGCGTTCATCGCCGATTTTTTCATGAAATTTGGTAATCAAGTTATATCTGTGAAACCTGAATCTTTACGTGAACTGATCAAGGAACGAATAGAGAAACTGTTAAGTCATTACAAATTTGTTTTGGGACAGTGAAACCGATTATAGTAGGAGAGGCTTCGCTGGCAGTGTAGAGGTCAGGAGTTCGATCCCACTTGGTTCCACCATACATACAACTAACGAAACAGCAGAGATGCCGTTTTTTGTTGAGCGCTATGAGAATTTGAATTTAATTGATGAAGAAGAATTCAACAATATGTTAAAGTAAAAAAGAAAGTTCAGAATGGTCAAGATGGTGTGCTTACTGAAAAAGTGGCACACCTCTTATATTTAATTCATGTTTTAATAAATGAGAGCAATATTATTTATTGCAAAGTTCATTTAAGTGGTGTGTAATAATTTGTTCCGTTTTTTCAATTGTGAATATATCCGGTCTTAAAAGAGCATGAATGGATAAGCCTTCAATGATGACGGCAAGTCTTAACGTTTCAATTTCAATATTTATAGTTTTGTTTATATAGCCTGCTTTTATTAATATTTCAAGCAGTGCTTCCATTAAAATATATTCTCCTTCAGTGAGTTCATCTTTTTTTGCGTTCAAAGCCGCACTAGTAAGTGAGCGGATGGCGAAAACTAACCAAACGCCCGTTTCAGTTTGTTTATCCTGATTCACCGGAACTAATTCTAACAACGTTTCGCGTACCGCATTAAGAGGGTTTGTTGACCAGGATATATTTTCCGATCGTTCTCTACCGCGAGCAAGAAAATATTCCATGATAAATAAGAGTAATTCATCTTGGTTTGAGAAATAATGTCTTAGTGCTCCGGTAGACATTCCAGCCTCAGATGCGATTCTGCGAATAGATGCTCGTTCAATGCCTTCCGTTTCGATAATTTTCCAAGCCGTTTCAGCAATGATCTTCCTTTTATGATCATGATCAACGATTTTTGGCACTTAAATCACCTCTTGCTTTTATTTCGCACACTGTGTTATTATCATTTTATCACAGTGTGCGAAATAAATAAATAAGGAGGATGTTGAGGTGCTTGAAATCATTGAATCATTAATTCCTACCAACATAGATTTCACAACAGCACTCCTCATTATTGTGCTCTGTGCTTTCATTGACATTTTAAGCCCCGGGGTATTGGCCATCACAGCTTATATCCTTCTAATACAAAGAGGAAAATTGGCATCGCGTTTGATGTTTTTTTTAATATCCACACAATTTTGCTATTTTATGATGGGTATCTTGGTTTACCTGGGAGTTGGGCAGATAATTGGTTTTATAGAAAGCATGTCCCGCAGTCAAATTTCAAGCTGGTTTTATACGATACTTGGCGCCATCCTTGTACTGATCAGCTTTTATAAGCCTAAGAAAAAAATGGAATCCCGATTTTTGGAATGGTTACCTGCGCAAGTGTCTATAAGAGCGATGATCATACTCGGAATTATTGTATTTGCGATTGAGTTTACCACAGCTTTACCGTATTTTTACTCGATATTATTAATGGATGGTTTAGCGTTTAACACGGGTTTGTCCATAATCATTTTAATTGGCTATAACGTGATTATGGTGCTTCCTTCAATTTTACTCTTGATCGTGTTTATACTATATAAAAATTGGATAATGAATAAGCTTGAACAACTGCGAACAAAAATAGTAAAAGCTCCGTTGTCTTCTGTATTAGTCGGAGCAGCAGTTATTGGAGCGATTTTGTTCAATATTGGAATCAGGGGAATTCTAACTTGATATTCTTTATTAAAAAGGAGATGTAGCGTTATGAAAGAGATTGCAAGCGGTGCAAGTCTGCTTCTATTGATTCAAGGAGTTGGAGGTATCATTAACCGATTGGCAGGCGGGGGACCGAGTTGGTTTCTCGTCAATTACATCGAGGCATTGCAAGGATATGAAATTATTGCCAGTATAATTTTAGTGATATTGGGAGCAATTATTGGTGTGGGTTCTCTAAAAATAAAAGGTAAAGATGACTAGCCTATTATCTCTTCAAGACCTCATAGTTATTGAATCACCACAACATGGATGTAACATCCCTTAAGGCATTAGCGAAACCTAACCGGTTAGCTATCATTGAATTATTATGGGAACCCCCTCTAACAGTTTAATGTCCTCCCACTATAAATTAATGTTTTCTTTCATTTGC
Source organism: Xylanibacillus composti (assembly GCF_018403685.1). Classification (NCBI taxonomy): domain Bacteria; kingdom Bacillati; phylum Bacillota; class Bacilli; order Caryophanales; family Paenibacillaceae; genus Xylanibacillus; species Xylanibacillus composti. Next base: position 57,755 of record NZ_BOVK01000039.1, on the reverse strand, counting down.
TCACGATTTCTTAGGTTTTCAACTTCGACTTTTTTGAGAGATGGCGATATTATGTTGGTATGACATGTTTTTCTGGCCGAGCCGGTTGCGGGAATAAAGCTTGGAACTCAATTTCCAATCTATGGATAACGATGGTATGTCCGCACCTTGGATATCCACACCATTCCCTTGAAGGCTTACCCTCCCATGTCACACTGGGTCTTAGCCCTCACATTGCTTCGTCCTGCCTCTCAAGGGGTGGACGCCGCTTCTTGCTCCTTGACTGGGTCGTTGCCCTTATGGAATAATTCCTTGCGGCTGCTCCGTGCTTCCGTTGTCGTTGTATAAAACCTACTTTTTCGTTGGCAAATGAATGAAGTTCGAATCTGGTTTTATGCTGCCATCTGAAGCTGGGACTGGCGTACCGGCCCCAGTACACATTCCAAGACCCAGCATACAGGAATGGCTCCTTATAAAAATATTTGAATCAAACGTTGCTCTTCCGCCATTCTTCTTGATTTAATTCCCCGTTTATTGCAGCTGCGGATACAGCACCTGAAGCAGCTGCAACAATAGATTGGTGTAAGTGTGTAGTTGCATCCCCTGCTGCATAAACACCAGGTACACTAGTTTTTCCAAACTCATCGACTTCAATGATTCCAGTATCCAACATCCGGCAACCAAGGGCAACTGGCAAATCCGATCCAAGTTCCAATTCCGGCTTGAAGAAAATCCCTGTGCACGAAATTTCCGTCCCATCCTCAAGCTTGATATGGCTTACCATGCCTTGATTTGATTGGATTGAATGTATTGGTGCATTAAATACCGGGATATTATGTGCGCGCAATTCTTCACGTTCCGCTTCACTCAATTCATCGAGACCATTTGTACAAACTACTAACTGCTTCGACCACCCAGAAAACAATGGGACAAAATGCATTAATGTCGCTCCTCTGTTTATGACAACTAATTGCTGATCCCTTAGTTCCCAGCCATCACAATACGGGCATACAAACGCACTCTTACCATAGACCTCCGCCAACCCTGGTATACCAAGATCACGATCCTTCATTCCGATAGCAAACAGCAGTTTTCTAGTGGCTATCTTCACCCCCGAAACAGTTTCCAACAAAAATTGTCCATCTTCCCCTTCTATCAACTTGACGATATCTTCCAGATGTGAAACCGATGGATAAGTGCGAAGCTGCTCTTTTGCAATATTTCGAAAGTCATGTGGGCTAATGCCATCACGTGTTAAAAAGCCATGAGCCTCTCTAGTCACTGCATTACGCGGTTGGCCCTCATCAATAATCAATGTCTTCTTTCTAGCACGTCCTAGCACAAGTCCAGCACTTAAACCTGCAGGACCTCCTCCAATAATAACAACATCAACTTCCTTCATGATTAACTCCCTTCCACTTTAGTTTAACTTTCCATAGGTGAAGTGATTACTCAGTATGATGCATGGGCTTATTTTCAAAATGGCAAATCTACGGCGTAAACTCGATTTGTCATTTTCTGCATATTTCATTCTAGACTTAACTTTTATTAAATAGTCTATCCAATTTCAAGTAATCTAACATGTACTTTGCAAGTGTTATGACTGAAAAAATCAACATTAAAATTAATGTGATTGAAGCGCCGGGTGGTGTACCCAATTCATAAGAAGCGACTAAACCACTTAAAATGCCAACAAGCGCAATGACCATTCCATTTAATATGATAAGTGTTGTTTTTCAAAGGCAAACACAATCAAAGTACACGCCTCTTTCTTCATCCGCCTGAATATCATGCCCATCTGGATCAAAAATTCCCGCTCTTCCGGAACCGCCATTGTTTCGTACAACGCGTCCCTTATGCGGGAACTCATCTGATGTAGGCGCTTTGGTTGATTCATCCTCATGAATAATTAAACATGCTTTGCTCTTCTAACTGAATGAGCACTTTGCCGAAGCGCCCTCCTTGTTTGATTGGGATCGTTTTTCCAGGATAAGTTTGATCCAGATAATCTTCAATGATGGCCTGCGTATTCTCATCTACTGGATAATTGTAAAAGTTAAGCCAATGTAAAACCTCTTGAATGGCTTCCGCACGAGACACAACCCTGGCTTTCATTTCTTTTGTGACGAGTGAATGAAAGGCGTACCCTTTTAGATAAAGCAGCTGCAGCAAATACATCATCTCGGAGTTTTGATGCTTGTTGTATGAATGGTTTAACAGCGGTAATATTTCAAGGGTGAGGCTGTGTTCTTTAGGACCTGCTGCCAAGCTGATATAACAAAATTTTCGAGCGCAGCTGATCACTTTCTCCACCATCTCCCAGTCTGTGATCGCTGGGCACATTGACACAAAGACAAAATCAAAAGCTTGGTTCCAGCCTAATGTCTTCGTATCCATATCTTCAAAGGCTGCGCGCACGATCTTTACCTTACCGTCGGCCCATTTTTGATTGTTGTGCTCCAATAGTTCTGTGAACGGAAGCGACGGCTCAACGGCGGTCACATCTGCTCCTCTTTGCGCAAAGGGAATAGAAAATATTCCAGAGGCCGCTCCGATGTCGAGGACAGAGGCGCCATTAAAATTTACGCCTTGATTTTCCAACCAGCCGATAATACGTGCTGACCGTCTTCTTCCTTCATCGTTGAATGATTGCTCGTTGTAGTTTTTGGCCGCTATGGTACCAAAAGTGAATCTGGGCTCAATCCCTGCTGCCTTCATTAAGTTTACACCTGTCGTTTGATCGTCCTTCCAAGCTTGTTCCCAAGCAGCTTCGTTGCGTAAGATTTCGATCATCTAGGTAAACACCTCATTTCTTAATTTAAATGGATTTCAGCTTATGCCTCAAGCTGTTCTCATTCCCCTTCCAACTCTCCTTCAAGCTCTAGGTATTTCTGCCGCAGCTGATGCAGAACTTGTTCATTCGGTGTCCAGTATCCTCGCTGCTCGCTTTCCAGCAATGTTTCGATCATCGCATGGTAAGCCCAACGGTTGTTGTCCTGCAGCTTCCGGCTAAGTGCTTCATCAGCCATATAGACGTCATGCAGACGATCGAATACCCAAGGTTCTACTTTTCCAGTCGTGGCTGCAAGTCCCAGTACATACTCGAATCGGCTGGCCATTTCCTTTGCGCCATGATAAGGATGCTTCAAGAGATCGTTGATCCATTTCGGGTTCGTTAAGCGAGTCCTTACTCCGCGTGCAATCGCATGTTCGGCAGATTCTGTCTTGATTTGCTCCCCTGTCGTATCCGTAATATGAATGTCTGCTTTACGACCTTTCATCACTTCCACAGACTTTGCCAAGCCGCCAAAATACTCATAATAGTGGTCAGAATCCGTTACTTCCCATTCATGACTGCTGCGAATTTGCGACACAATATCCACCTCCAGCATATGTGACCGGTACAATTCCGGCTCCGCCTGTCCTCGCGCTAGTGCGCTGTATACATGCTGCTGGCTGTCCGTGTATGCCGCTCCGAGCTCAGACTCCTCGTTCCATAGCTTCGTCTCGATCATCCGCGTCACCGTCGTGCCATACTCTCCTTCTGCCGGGCCGAAGATGCGGGCGCAAGCTAAGTCATGCGCTTGACTTGCCTCATATCCAGCAGCAAGCAGCTCCTCCTCCATGCTTCGTGTATGAGCCTTGAACCAATTGAGCTCATCAGGTTCATCCAGCTCCGAAACCTTGCGGAATAGGTCATGTAATTCTTCCAGCAAATTCGGAAACAAATCGCGAAAAACCCCAGTAATATGCACCATGACGTTCAAGCGCGGTCGGCCTAATTCCGCAAGCGGGATCACTTCATATTCTGTACGGAACGTTCCGACTCCCCCGCCAATGCGAACCCCCATATAATGCAGGATTTGCCCGATGGTTTCCCCTTGTGTGCGCGACGTCTCAATCCCCCAGAGGATGACCGCCGTCGTGTGCGGGTAGTCCCCGTGCTGCTCGCGATATTGCTGTATGGAGTTTTCGGCGACAATCGCCCCCCGTTCAGCAGCTGTACGGCTGGGCACTAAGCGGGGATCGAATTGGTACAGATTGCGTCCGGTCGGCAATATTTCAGGTGTTCGCAGCACGTCACCAGCGAGCTTAGCTGGAACGTACCGGCCTTCCAACGCCCGCATCAGCCCTTCTGCTTCCTCATTTTGCAATGATCTTAGGTAAGCTTCGTAACCGTACTCGAGCGAAGCTTCCAACTGCTTAAGCCAATCTGGATGTTCACTCTTATACATGTCCGGGATTGCCTTGTTTGACACATAAGCGGTCACTAACGCATTCGCTTCCTCATCGAGCTGGCGCAGCAAGCTCACATGCTTGCCCGAAGTTAGCGCATCCGCCCGAACGCCTTGACGTTCAGCGAGCAGTCCGCGAATTGAGCGAATATTTCCCCGCTCGTGGCGAAGCACGAATTGCATATGGTTCAAAGCGACTTCAGGAGAATAGCTGTCGCCAAGCACATGCAGTCCACTAGGGATGAGCGAACGCTGCATGCGATAGAGCTCCTCCTCCATGTGTTCTACGGTCTCCGCGGAGAAGTCAAGCGACTTCGCTACCGCCTGCAGCTCTTGTAGAATCGCCTCACATCGTTCCGGCGCGAGCTGCTTCGCTTCACGATATTCGTGCAGCAAGGCTTCAAGCTCACGCCATTCGCCATACAGCTCAGCTTCAGTAAAAGCCGGCGCCTGATAGCCGATCAATACGGCATGGCTGCGCCGCTTGGCGATCATCGCTTCGGACGGATTCCCTACGTAATAGTAGTACAAATTTGGCAAATCCCCGAGTAAGTCATCCGGTACACAGTCCCCAGACAGAGCGGCCTCTTTCCCCCGCTGAAACTCTAAGGTGCCGTGTGTCCCGATATGGACGATGGCATCCGCTTGAAACTGTTCACGAATCCATTGATAAAACGCAGTATATTGATGCGTAGGTAGTAACGAACGATCGTGCAGTGACTTCTCTGGATCCTCATGGATACCGCGTGAAGGTTGCAGGCCGATAAACACTTGGCCGATCATTAGACCGGGTATGAGAAAGGAGCCGTTGTCCGTCATGATGTCACCAGGCGGCTGACCCCAGCGGCTTATCGCTTCTTCTCCCCAAGAACGTCTGGATAGCTTCTGTGTGAAATGGGGATCCGCATAACGGATCAACTGACTCGAAGCTTGAGGATCAGACCATTTTGCGGAATTGACTAGACCGCCCTCTAAAAATCTGGCACGCAGCTCCGCCGCTGACAGTTCCTCGGTATGATATCCTTGCTGCTTCAGCCAGCTCAATAAACGTGCTATCGATTCGAATGTATCCAAGAAGGAACCGCCGAACACCGTTCCTTCGCCTGGCGGATAATTGTAGCCAATGAGCGCCAGCTTCTTCTCTGCATTGGGCTTGCTCCGCAGAGCAAGCCAGCGGCGGATGCGATCTGTCAAGCGTTTCGTCCGTTCAGGTATAAGTGCAAGCCGCTTTAGCGGAACGTTTAGCTCGGCGTCTTCTCCGTCTTCCTGCAGTGCCGCTATCGGAAACATCTCCACGCTCCCGTCAAGCTCCGGCAGCATGACCTGAACGAGCAGCAAAGATGGCTCAAGTTCACTCGCAGACTGTCTCCATTCTTGTTCCGTTCTACTGTTCAACAATAGCGGATGCAGCATCGGCACATCGAGCTGTTCCAGCATCTGCACAGCCCCGTCTTGATTTCCTCCGCCGGGACCAATCCCAAGTCGGAAAGGCAGCAGGTTCACGATAAGGTCGACTTGGTGACCTTCGCCAAGTAGCAACTCGCGCAGACGGTCGAGTGGAATGTTCATCACTGAAGGAAACGCGATCGGCATGACGTTCACGAAAGCCTCCAATTGTTCCTTAAGCTGCGCAATACATTCCGCAGTATCGAGCGGATTGCTATTCCCAAGATATAAAATCGCGACATTCGGCCGACCTTCGTCGTAGCGATTGCTTTGCCGGTAGCTGGCTGCAGACGAGTAAACCGTGCGACTGCTCGGCTCCATAATCGTTAACTCCCGAACATATACCGGCTCCTTAGGCTCCGGCAACAGATGGCAGCCGCCGTATTCACGGCCTGCCAGACAAAGCAGTCCGAGCATATTCGCTGTGCCTCCGCCCCGCCAATATTCGGTAAATCGAACGTAGTGTTCATAATCCGCCTTACCCTCATCCATTCCTTCTAGCGACAAGGACGTTGCCGCCTGTGTATGCCCTTCTTGTCTAGGCAAATTTGCAAAGGTCAGACTGCCTAGCCTGAGTAGCGAAGCGATCTCAGCGGAGTTGCCGCCAAGCGGAACGATATGAGCCGTCCCTTTGCTTAGCAGGCTACTCAACCATTCGACAACGTCCTGGCGGACGCCATGTGCATCGAAGATGACCAGGTCAGCTCCAACAAGCGTGGCTTCCACGTCCTCAAGCTCGTCGATCTTCCGACTCCCTAAATCGATGATGGTCAGATGCAGCTGTTTTTTCTGATTTTGATCAAGCAATTGATATGCTTCAGACAAATGCGACAACGTCGTTTCCCCGTTTGTGAGTATGGATAGCAACGCGCCATCCTCCTTTCCGTAATCCATAAATCATTATTTTTAGATCAACGTCCGTACAGCTCGTTCGATACTCCCAGCCTCCAATTGTTCTAACCGGTAATACCGCGCTTGCATCGCTTCCGCCAGCTTGCGGGCATAGCCGAATCGTACTACACCATCCTCTGTATCGATCACAAGTGTGCGTATGCCAGCCGCTGCGATGCGTTGTGCAGCTTGCAGGCTTTCCTGCCATGGATCACCTGCCGCTTCTGCGCTGACGTTCGCCTTTCCATCGGTCATGACGATCATCGCGGGGATGAGTCCACTTCTTCTATTTAACAAAGGGCGAATCGCAATGAGTCCCTTTTCCAGTCCAATACCTAGCGGCGTTTTCCCGCCAGCTGGCAGCGTCCTCAATTTGCGTTCCGCGAGCTCTACACTGCGTGTCAACCCGAGCAGCAATTCAGCTTGTTGATCGCGAAAGGCAATCAAGCCCACATGGTCACGCTGCCGGTACGCATCACGAAGTAAAGACAATACCGCACCTTTGACAGCCTTCATTCTCTTATTTGCATTCATCGAACCGCTGGCATCGACGACGAATAGCAAAGCAGTTCCTGTCTTGTTTTCCCTAACCTTCACACGCACATCACTCGGCTCAATCCATAGCTTTAAGTTCGTGTTATATGAACTTGATTGTTGCTTACGTATCCGCTGAAAGGGAGCCGCCATACGAAGCGTGGCATCAAACGCAATGTCTCTTAGAGGGCCGCGCGGCATCGCAGCCCGCACATATCGACCGTTTACCGTTCCTACTGACGCTTGATTTCGTTTCCCAGTTTGCGCTTGCTTCATTGGCTGCGGCGGGGTAAAGACGAATGGCTGCACAGCGATTTCCCGTCCAACGGCTTCCACTACAGCCCGCGCCTCTAAGGAAAGAGATTGTCTACTATCGGCTTCGCCGTTGTGGTCGCCCCCAAGTTGTGCAGGCGAAGCGAATTGTGACCGGTCAACTTGCTCGCCGTTTGTCGCATTATTCTCTCCTTCCGCTTGGCTTTCTCTTTGGCTTTCCTTATCGCGATGCGATCCTGGTGATGGATGATCGTCATTCGAATCATGCTTCGTTGGCTCTTGATCCGCTAAGTCTGCCGGCGACTTCCCTCGCGACTCTTCCGAGTAAGATGCTGCACGCATCCGGTGCGGCAGCACAAAGCCCGCCGCTTCTTGCAGATGTTCCTGTGTCGTCTCGCTAAGACCCTCCCAAGCTGTGATCGTACGGACCGCTTCGATCAGCAGGATGTCCGCGCGGTGTCCCAGACAGCCAGCTTCCTCAGCGATTTCGGCAGCCAAACGTAGCAGCTCTCCATCAATATGTACAGCAGGCAGCCGAGTCCTAGCCGCTGCGATACGTGCTCTCAATTCCTTCGTTTCCGATTCATAAGCTAGGCGAAACGACTCCGGATCTTGTTCGAAGGCGAGCAAGCGACTTGCGATGTCCGTTCGCTCCGCAAGGTCCGTCGAGGTTTCCAGCCGCACATATAGCCCGCAGCGATCAAACATCGCCGGCAGCGGCCTCCCATCGTCCGGACTCATAGCTGCGAACAGGCGGAATGCTGCACTGTCACGGCCACTTCTTCGCTCAGAGTTCTTGCGGACATGCCCATGCGCGGGCTCGCCCGCTACATTGTCGCCAGCAGTCAGGATCGCTTTCATTAACCTTTCGGGCATGATATGCGCATTGTCTACCGTGACGATGTGCCCGTCTGCAGCTGCAAGCAAGCCGGGGACAAACGTTCGTTTGCCGCTGCGGACAGCAGCTGCCATATCCCAGTCGCCCCAAAGCCGCACCTCATCAACGTTCAAAGGAATGTTAATGACGTTAAGTTCCGGCAGCAACTCTGCAACACCATGGATGAGCGTGGACTTCGCCGTTCCTGGTGGGCCTGCCAGCAGCACCCCCTTTAATCCCGGATTTACCGCATGAAGCAGCAGCGCCTTTTGCGCACGATCTTGACCGACTACAGCACAGAACGGATACAAGTGAGGCTTAACTTGCATGGGTGACCTCGGACAGAAGGTCGCCGAGCAGCTCGCGTATCGTCTCGTGGTCATATGCTCCCTCTTCGAACGGCCGCTTGCGCATGCGATGCGGCATCACCATCATCGCCGCTTCTACCATATCGTCTGCCACAATCTGCGTTCTTCCCTGGAATGCAGCCATCGCCATGGCGGTTTTCATTAACATGATATCCGAACGATGACCGTCTACCTTCAGCCGAATGCCGACTGCGGCGGTCCATTTCAGTAACTCCTCGGACGGTTTGATTTGCTCGATTAGCTGACGCGCTCGTTCTATCCGTTCCCGCAGCTCTTGTTGTTGCGACTCATAACGTCTGCGGAACTCGGCTGGATCTGCTTCGAATGCTAGGCGCCGGCGAATGACCTCCATTCGGCTTTCCACATCTCGTTCCCCATTCACCTCTACTGAAAGCGCGAAGCGATCCAGCAGCTGCGGCCGCAGCTCCCCTTCCTCCGGGTTCATCGTACCGATCAAGATAAAGCGGCTCGGATGCGAGTAAGAGACGCCTTCTCGCTCAACGGTGTTTACTCCCATGGCTGCTGCGTCGAGCAGCGCATCGACGATCGCATCATCGAGCAAATTAATTTCATCCACGTACAATATATGTCCATGCGCCTTCGCTAACAGTCCCGGCTCGAACTTTTTCTCTCCTTCCCGGATCGCATGCTCGATATCCAATGTGCCGACGACGCGATCCTCCGTAGCATGTACGGGCAAATTCACGACGCTAAGCTCCGGCATTAAGTCCGCGAGCGCGCGTACGGCCGTCGATTTGGCAGTGCCTTTCTCCCCGCGGATCAAGATGCCGCCGAGCTTCCGATTGACAAGATTAAGCAGCAGCCCTTTGCGCATCAAGTCCTGTCCGACGATTGCCGCGAACGGATATACGTCTGCTTTCCCCTCCATGTTGATCCTCTCCTTTGTAAATGTTTTAGACATTCGTTATTTGACTGCTGCGATTGCGGGTTGAGCTGAGAAATCAACCGCCTCAAGCAGCCCTTCGATATGGCAATGCATGCGACCGCTTCGATCATCCCTTCCTACGCTCCCTCTCACACCGAACACATCGCGCAGCATGCGATCGGTGATGACTTGCTCCGGCGGTCCGCTGGCATACATTTCGCCAGCTCGCATCACCAACAATTCATCGGAGCAAGCTGCAGCATGGTTGAGATCGTGCAGGACCATGACGATCGTAATGCTATATTTGCGATTCAGATCGTGGACTAGCTCCATAACCTCCCACTGGTGATTGACATCGAGATAGGTCGTCGGTTCATCTAATAAGATGAGCCCCGATTGCTGTGCCAAGGTCATGGCAATCCATACGCGTTGCCGTTCTCCGCCGGATAAGTTAGACAGCTTTCGCTCCGCGAAGGGTAGCGTTCCGGTCTGAGCCATGGCCCATTCGACAATCTTCTCGTCTTCCTTGCGCTTTGCGCCCCATACAGGCTGATGAGGAAAACGTCCGTAACTGACCAGCGAACGCACGGACACGTCCGGCAGAGATGCTTGACTTTGCTGAAGCATTGCCATATGCCGTGCCAACTGCCGACGGGGATAGCTGTCGAGCAGTCTGCCTTGCAAGAGCACCTTTCCTTGCGCAGGCTTTAATTGACCGGCGCAAGTTTTGAGCAAGGTGCTTTTGCCGCTGCCATTCGGACCGATAATGCTGTAAATTTTTCCGACCTCCACCTGCCAATTCAGCGAATCCAGCACCGTACGGTTGTGAAGCCTCACGGACACGTCTTCCAAGCGTAACAACGTCATCTCGCTTCCCTCCTTAGCAAATATAGAAAGAACGGCGCACCCAAAGCTCCCATCATAATGCCGACCGGCAGTTCTAAAGGAGCAAACATCAAGCGGGCGAGTGTATCGCAAAAGGTCACGACGGCCGCTCCAAGCAGCACGGATGCAGGAAGTAAGAACCGATAATCACTGCCGATCAGCAAGCGGGCTGAATGCGGAACGATCAGACCGACGAAGCCGAGCAGGCCGACGACGCTGACCGCGCTTGCGGCAAGCAAGGTAGCGAGCGCCGTTAGGAAGAAGCGAGCTGCTTCCACCGACAAGCCGAGGCCGCGTGCATTGGAATCACCAAGGGCAAGTATATTCAAATGTGAACTGCCAATGAACGCCAGGCTCATGCCAATGAGCGAATAAGGGAGAATGATTTCAAGCTCTGGCCAGCTTTTGGCGGACAAGCCGCCAACCATAAACACGAGGGCACCGTTCACCCGATCGCTAAAGAAAATTAACAATGCGGAGATGCCGGAGCCGAGAAAGGCGGACACGGCCACGCCTGCAAGTATGAGGCGCACCGGCTGTACACCCTCCTTCCAGGCAAGCAAATAAATGATGGCAGCAGCTCCGGAAGCGCCAAGAAAAGCGATTGGTGTCAGCATCGACCATAGATGAGGAAATAAAATGAGAACGATGATGCCGAATAATCCTGCTCCAGATGACACGCCGATGATGTGCGGATCTGCCAGCGAGTTCCGCATCACGCCTTGCAAGAGCGCACCGGACAGTGCCAGATTAGCTCCAACGAGCATGCCCACTAACGTTCGAGGCAGCCGAATGTTCCACACAATTTCCTTCATTGGACCGTCATAACCGTGAAAGACATATAACCAAATCTCTGACAACGAAATGCGGACTGCTCCGGTACCGATGCTGAATCCAGTAGCGAGGATTGCCGCAGCCGTCAAAGCGACAATGACAAGAATGCCTTTGGACATCGGAATACGGAAAGCATTAATGACCATTCTCATATGTATCCGGATAAACAAGCTTAGCCAAATATTCGACTGATTCACTTAATCGAAATCCCGGGTTTGAGAGAAACCGATCAGACGGCAAGATGACCATACGGTTTTCCTTCACAGCACGCAGCGATGTCCATGCAGGTTGGCTGGCCAGATCGGATTGAATTTTCTTCTCCCCATCTTCTCGCGCCCCGTGGATCAGAATAAAAACATAATCCGGATTTAGCTCGACGATTTTTTCCAGACTAAATGGTGCAGTCGACGGACTGTCGCTTGCTGCTTCCCATGTTTCCGCCAAATTGTTCATATGCAGCATAGTTGCGACCTCGATTCCGACGGTATCTTGCCGCTGCACAGAAAGGCTGTTAGGGGTCACGTTCAGCATGATGAAAGTTGGTGCATCACTGGCCGGTACCCGGGCAGTCCATTCACGAATTTCCTGATCCAAATCGGCAAGTGCTTCCCTAGCTTTGTTTTCCGTCCCAGAGAGCTGACCGAACAACACCGCTTTTTGTTGCAAATCTGCATATGTACTCAGATTGAACAGGGCGAACGGCACGTTACTCGCATCCAAAATCGCCGTTAACTCACGGTGAAACACCACAGAGCCGATCACGAGATCAGGCTTTAAAGCAAGTAGCTTCTCCGTATTGACGGTCGTCATTCCCCCGACTTCTTCGATTCGCTCCGCCTCATCCGGCACCGTTCCACCCGGTGATGTGGCGTGGGCAATGGCGTGACCGTCAACCGAATAAAGCAAATCCAATAGCTGCGGCGATAGGACGATGATGCGCTGTGGTTGCTCAGGCAGCCGAATCTCCCTTCCAGTGTCGTCTTCGAACGTGAGAAACGACTCCCTTTCCTCCGCATCATGAACAGATACAGGTCTAGACTCCGCTGACGGCGATAACTCCAATGCATCACGATTATTGTCGCTCGCAGGATTGGACGGCGCTGCACAACCGGATACGAACATAACTCCTGCTAGCAGTCCTCCGCTCCATTGGCGAAGTAAATTTTGCCGCTTGTATGCATGCATCACTTTGAACCTCCTGTCTTTTGATTCATACAACACTTCACTCAAAATGATGTTAATCGTAATCATTACGATTAACATCATGCATATTGTAACAGCGACTACTTTTATATGTCAACTACTTCGTAATGTTTACTATTAATTTTTTTAAAAAATCAAATGGACTTGATTTCGCAACAGCATTCGCCGCTAGTTCTACATTTAGGCAATCTGTGATTTCCATTTTCCTCCCTGTATATTCGGACAATGAAATCAAGGAAATTGATAATGGGCATATGACAGGCTCCTTTGACGAAATAGATGTCCTCAATACATTCTTGGAAAGGTTTAACCTCGAGAATATGGAGGAAGGTTTGAAAGCAAAGAAACACCGCGGATTTGAGAAGACCCTATTGTATGAAGGAGAAGATTCGATAAAAGCAATCGTAACAAGTGATAACCCTGACTACAAGTTATTGGTTATGATGGAAAGAATCGAGTATGAGGAGACTGCCGGCCTGTGGCAAGTAGTGGCCTATCAAGTTATAGATGCTAAAACAGCAAAAGAAATGACGAATGGTAATTAATCTAGTAGCAGCGAAATGGTTGGGAGGTTTTTACAATTGTATTAAATATATAAAATCAGCCCATTTGACTTCTGCCGGACGGCTTAATAATAATTCAGGTTATCGTTGAAGATTATTATTTTTTCCTTCAGTTCAACACTTGTGACTACTTATCGTTTTAATCCTATCGTAAAAGAGGAGGAGTATATAGATCCATTTACAGGTAAAGAATTAAAGAAAAGAAGAAAGAAGAAGTGAACGAGGTGCCCCTGTAAGGGTGGCAGGAAAAGTAGAGCGGTTGGCGAATTATTCAGAGCCCTTTCAGGGCTGGCCAGTAACAAAGGCTTTCAGCCGCAGAACAAACCACCCGTTCACAGGGGTGGCTCAGACTGTCGACAAACCCTGTCGACAGTCTGGGGTCACCATTAGGTGACTTTTAGGTATCTTTAGAATCACTTCGAACTTGAAAAACATTTCCCCTTTCCTTGATATTTTTGAAATGATCGCCTTGACGAATACAGGTGTTAATACAAATTGAAATTAAGGAGTCTCCCGAACGCTATTACCACCACGAATAATCAGTTTTAATATCTTTTCCTTTCTCATGCTCACGTTTAAGTATCTCATCTTCTCTAGCAATTATCGGATCATACCAATCGGCTTTCTTCTTTGCCCAATCGATCCATTCTAAATCTTCCTCTGTCACAGTACGGGATGAGGATGATACTCAAGCTGTAGCATATGCACGCCATCGCGTAATCATGAGCCATATTTGTCAATTCAACCGTGCGCTCAACTTCAATTATATGACGTTTTCGGCGTTCTTCTCTCAATCTCTCTTCTTCGCGCGCTTCTCGCTCTTTTCGTATAATTTTAGATGCTTCGTACATCTCAATCTGAAGAAATCCTAATTGGTTTTCCAGAATAGAAGATTTGGTATCACGAAACCTTTTATTTGTATTCTGATTTATGTTGATACACAGTTGCCCGTTAAACACATAATCATATTTGCGTATATTCGGTTTCGGAGCCCAAGAGTAGCGTAAGCGTCAAATAAGTTAGTGTATAGAAACCTCCCTACGTCTTTGAGACAATTCCCTAAATGGAGTTAGTAGAGTTTTTCGACCTTGAAAAACTTCAATGGGAGGCTTAGAGTTGAATACCAGGGAAGTTACGAACCAATATCGATTAAACAAATGGACAGAGATTGTCCGAGAATGCCGTAGCAGTGGACAAACCGTCGCTTCTTGGTGTGCCGATCATGAGATCAACCCAAAAACGTACTACTATTGGCTGAAACGTGTTCGCACTGCTGCGTATGAAGCTCTGCCATCACTTTCTTCTCATACCAGTCCAATCGTACCCGTAAACGTCCCGGTCTCTACGGCTGGTATGGCCCCCGGTGATGTTGCATCATCATCAGATATCATTATCCGTATGGGGACTGTAACGCTGGAGATCCGGAACCAAGCCTCAGCGACTTTGATTGAAAAAATACACTCAGGGCACTTCAACATGTTCGGTGATGTCTCGAAGGCGGAGAAAATCTATATCGCCTGTGGTTATACCGATATGCGAAAGTCCATTGACGGACTTGCCGCCATCGTCCAACAGAACTTTCAATTGAACCCATTCCAAAACAGCCTATTTCTTTTTTGCGGCCGGCAGCGTAATCGAATGAAAGCACTCTATTGGGAAGGAGATGGGTTTGTCCTCCTTTACAAGCGGTTGGAAGACGGCCGTTATCAACGGCCTATGAACGCTGAAGCCGTTCGCTCGATCACTTCCCAGGAGTTTCGGTGGCTCCTAGAAGGTCTTTCGATCGATCAACCTAAGGCTGTGAAAAACCTCAATATGACCGTATGCTTGTAGTCGGAAAAAACCTGAAAAATCGCGTGGTTACTGGGTTTTTCTGCATTTTTATGCTATGCTGGATACAGTAGAAAACGGTAAAAGGACTGTATCCATGAGCGCTCCAGAGCAGGTAAAAACACTCGAAAAACGCATAGGCGAACTGGAGCTAGAGAACAAGCGACTCCACGATACCGTTGAATATCTCACGCGCAAACTCTATGGCAGAAGTACCGAGAAGACATCGTCCCTTGATCTGGGGCAGATGTCTCTTTTTGATGAGGCAGAAGTCGAAGCAAATCCGGCAGCGCCAAAACCTGACCTGAAGGAGATCCAAGGCTACCGGCGAAAGAAATTCAAAGGTCAACGGTTGGAACTCTTAAAGGATATTCCCAATGACAAGCGCCTTTGCACTCTTGATGCACAGGACTGCTTTTGCGAAGCGTGCAACACCGCACTCGTATCGGTTGGCGAAAAGTTCATCCGAACTGAAATTGAGTTCATTCCCGCCAAAGTCAGAGCGATCGACTATTACCGCGAAACCTTTGAATGCCGTACCTGCCGTAAAAACGGAAAGCCCTACATGGAGAAGTCGCCCATGCCTTATCCGGTGATCCAGCACTCCATGGCATCTCCTTCCACCGTGGCATGGGTCATGCATCTTCCCCTGTACCGCCAGGAGAAGGAATGGAAGACCCTAGGCGTAAACCTTAGCCGTGCGACGATGGCTAACTGGATTGGGGCTGCGTCTCGCGACTGGCTATCTCCATTGGTGAAGCTCATGCATCAAAAGCTCCTGCAGGATAAGTACATCCATGCAGATGAAACGGTTGTCCAAGTCATGAATGAAGAAGGACGAAAAAACACGACCGATTCCTACATGTGGGTATACAGTAGCGGCCAGCATGGCAAACACCCTATTCGAATCTTCGAATACCAACCGGGTAGAAGTGGAAAATATCCTCAGAAGTTCCTAAAGGGTTTCACAGGGTACCTCCACTCGGATGCCTACTCCGGGTACATAGAGATTCCAGGTGTCACAAGATGCCTCTGTTGGACACATCTTCGGAGGAAATTCGTCGATTCCCTTCCGAAAGATATACAGAGCCCGGAAGCGACCCTACCGAGCCAAGGCATTGCATTCTGTAACAAACTCTTCGAGATTGAGAATCATCTCGAAGATCTTACAATTGACCAACGTAAATCTGAGCGTCTGGAACGAGAAAAGCCCGTTCTGGAAGCCTTTTGGGCATGGATTGATTCCGCCAAAGGAAAGGTGCTGCCCAAATCCAAACTAGGTGAAGCTTTGAATTATGCGTTGAACCACAAGCAAGAGTTTATGAATTATCTTCAGGATGGCAACTGCGCCATATCCAACAACCTTGCTGAAAACAGCATTCGTCCCTTCACCATTGGAAGAAAAATTTGGCTTTTTAGCGGAAGTCCAAAGGGAGCTGCGGCCAGCGCCGCCGTGTACAGCATCATCGAGAGTGCGAAAGCAAATGGGCTTAATCCGTTCAAATACCTTCAATTCATCTTCAGTCAATTGCCCGGAGTCCAATTCGGCCAGCACCCGGAATTTCTCGAGGATTACCTTCCCTGGAGTCCAGAAGTCCAGGAATCCTGCAGATAGAGCAAAGCCCTCTTACATAGGCTTTGCCTTTTTTCTATACACCGGATTATTTGACGCTTAGAAGCTGTCGATGAATTGTGAACTTTTTTTGGGCTCTCCCCCTTATCGGTTTCTTAAATCCGTTTTCTGGGCTTTTGCTAAGTATTTGTTATTTACAATGGATTATCTGCTTCTTTTTTGCTCGTTTTCCCCCTCATTTCGTCCCGTTTACGCCATTTTTGCACGTCGAAGAACCCCCGGTTTGGGGGTTGTTTGGACTCGTATAGCATGTTTCAGATTTACGACGATTGCAGCTAGGAACGACTTAACCTGCAAGGTATTCCGTCTCTTGAGGTGGGTTCGCCCTAATCCGCAATCGTTCTTGAGCTCCTTGTTTTTTCGTTCCACAACGCAGCGTTTTGCTAAGGTTTCCTTCCCTTCAACGCTCTCGTTGAACTTTTTCGCCCCTTCGTAAGTAACGGCATAATCGCTTCGGAACACCGATCTGCCCTTCTTCTCACTAGTCGTACATTGAGTCCGCAACGCGCACCGAGTGCAAGACTTCGAGTCGAAGAAATATTGCGTACCTTCCAATGTACGGTTTCTATTTTTCCTTACGGTTTCCGCCCCTTGAGGACAGGTAAACACATCCTTTTGCGGATCGTATGTAAAGAGAGAAATATCGAATTTACCTGTCGAGTTTTTTGGTTCCGCAACCGGTGCCACGAGGGTAATATTCCTGCTTGCCATGGCTTCCCGTTTCTTCCCATGCCCGTAGGCTGTATCGCCGATCATAACTTGCGGGGCCATGCCTAAGAACTGTTGGACCTCCGAAACCATCTCGATCATGGCATCTTGATCATGTTCATTGCTTGGAACGACCCGCACATTCAGGATAACGCCATCCTCTGTGCACATATTCTGTATCTTGAAACCGGTAATGGGCGTGGACTTGTTTTTGACACCGGTGCGCACTTCCGGAGCATCTACCCTTACTATGCGATCCGACGGGCGTTGTTTGCGCGGAGTCTTTTCATACACCACTTCGGCCGTTTCCTCTTGGCCCGCGTGAAGTTCTGCCTTAACTTCTTCATGGATAGCTGTTGTTGTACCGTCCTGTTCAACGTCCACTGCAGTTTCCGCAGGCGGCAATGATTCCGCATTGCCATCAGTATTTTGTTCATCAGCGCCCGTATCCTCGTTTTCTCTACCATCCTCCGGTCCCGGATCCGGACGGTGGGGCCGGCTGTTTTCGGAGAGAACTCTCCGCAAGATCTCTTGCAGTTCCTGGGACCGCTCATAATTTTTCCATTCCTTCAGCAAGGGGACGATGTTCTCATGCTGGAACCAGTACAGCAATCCGTAAGCTTGCGTAACCAATTTGCTGAAAGCGAGCATTTGCTCGGCAACAGGGGATTCCGAGTGGAGCCGAACCCTCAACGCATCCAATTGCAATGATTTGGCTGCCGAAAGGACGGAGGCTGGAGCAGTGCGCTTCATATGTTTCACAAGCTGGATCATCGCCCGCTTGATTAACCGGAATGCTCCGCACCGCCTCACGTTGATGTGAGCAGGAAACGAATCGATGATCCACCGCTCGTTTGTTTCTCCCCATAAATGTTTGCTGTACAACTGTGCCAAGATATATAAATGGCAAGCCTGAAACATCGCTTCCCCCATGCGATCCCGATCCAAGCCAATGGTGCTGTGATCGAAACCGAAGAAGTCAGCGGGGAGATCCAGAGAACGCTTGATGAACAAGTCGCCGACAATCCTGTTTTCCATATTTCGGTCTGAGATATTTTCGTAAGCTTGAACGAGATGAATTTTTAGCTTTAAAGAAGGTGCATAAGGACGTTGCCCGCGTTCTGAATACAACACGGAACAGATTTGATCTGCAAAGGAAAAATCAATCATCTCTTTGACGCTGCAATAAAAAGGATGCCTCGGTAATTTGGAGTACATTGCATGATCGATAAAGGAAAATTGGTCAAAGGATTTGTACCGAATCTTAAACATACCAGTAACCTCCCGAATGCATCTGGCTACATTACACCACGAAAACGGGAGTAAATGAACGAAATATGAAGAAAACATATCATTATATGGACTAAATGGATGGTTTTGAATAAATTCGGTGGGTTGTTCATTCTTCTTTCAACATACAATTAGATTGAAGTAAAGAACGATGTCGAAAATACCACCAGGGGTATTGTTTGCCACAATTCATCGACAGCTACGCTTACAGAGTAGCGTTTCTTATCTTCCTCATATTTACGGAGTTGATTTTCCTCTGACCTCGTAATAACATGATCGACTTTGTCCTGCATTTCATATATCTCTAGCGATACCGACTCATTCCGAACAATAAATGTGAGAGAATCCGTCACTGAGCCTCCCAACCGTTCTATAGCTTGAATAAGTGCCCCAAGGATTCTGTAAACACGCGGAAGCGTCTCTTTCGAAATCACGCCTGCTAAAAATGAGGACGGGACCTATACGAGCTGTAGTTCTGAGGGCTTCGTTGAGCGCCCACTTCTTTTTTATCACTTTTGTTCCATTCAATGACAACATTTTTATATGCAACAATCTTAGGGTGTAGCCTGGCCTTTTCATGCGGTATTTGTATCTGATTCGCTATATCAAAAACTTTGTTCCTTTCAGCCTCGAGGAGGAATGTCAACTTTTCTAAAGAACTCATGCGAACGATTTCAGAATTGGATCGATTTTCGATATGTTTTGCGGTATTACTAGATTTGGATAGTGACAATGCGCCAGTATCCATCCCTTCTTTTAAGACGTCATCAGGACTGGCATTAGCATTGTTTACCGCTTCTTCTTCCTGCTGAGTAGCCTCAATTTTTGCTTCTGAAATAGTTGACATACCCTTTTCGATTTTCTCTACTCTTATCCGCGGCGTTTTCGCACGAGGAATAGCAACTTCATTTATTGTTGATTCTGGAAGAGGTGTTTTCGATACCGGCTTTTCGAAATTTAACTTCGTCCAATACCCCGAGGGAGGTATGGGCACGTTAGCTTCTTTACAAAGTTTATATATAAGGCCGTACGATATGCTATATTTCCTAGCAACACCGGCAAGCGACAACTCCCACACCTCGTTATAGATCTGTTCACGAGACAGCACCAGAGATTGTTCCTCGGTCATCCTTAAAACCCCCGATTCTTGGTAAAATAAAAAGGAGCAGAGTTTTTATAACTGCCCCTTTGACGACCATTACTTCTCTCGTAGACACCCTAGAGGTAAGAACCGTCAGGTATTTCCCTCTACGCCTCAATTGGCCAATCCTTATATTTTTCTTTTGCCTGATCAATGATCGCATTCGTTAGGAACCGCAGCTGCTCGCCCTTTATCTTCTCCCGAATAAGCACCATTTTCACTGCATTGCTAACCTTTGCCAAGACATCAGCGCGATGCGGATTCGTCCAGTCGATTTGAAATTCCTTTTTCATTGCCGCGACCACTTTGCGAATCAAACCTGAAATAAACTCATTGGTGAAAGCATTATTACCCATATTCTCAATAATGTAATAAAAGGCCATTTCCTCATCAGACAGCCCCAGCGCCTCTTTCTTTTTGCGCTCTTCGTCCATTTTCTTCTTTGCCTCGACCATCATTTGTGCCACGGCGGTTGCTGTAATAACTCGATTATGATAATCGTTTATCGTCTTCTCAAGCAGTTTGCTTAATTCTTTTCCGAGTGCATTTTTTTGCTTCACCAAGTAAAAGATCTCTTCCTCCAATAACTTCTGAAGCAATTTCAGACGCAGATCGACGTGCGGTTTTTGCTCGAAATCGGCTAGGAATGCTTCGTCTAGGATCGAGATGTCCGGCTTCTCCAATCCAGCCTTCTCGAACAAATCAACGGCCTCTTCACGAGCGCCTATGCTACGGTCGATCAATTTCTTCAGTTCTTCCTCGATGTTCTTAGGCTTGTCATCCGGGTCGCCAGCGATTTTAAACTTTTTGATCTGAATCGCAGCAATTTCATAGAGCAGCACCTCATTCGCGTGGGGGATTACAGCTGGCAAGTGCTTCACAAGTTGATAAGCTTTATCCAGCTTGGCCTGAGCATTCAGGTAAGTGTCCTCGTCTGGCCCCATCAAAAAGCCTACAAAGTCCGCAATCCAATCTTCACGCTCAACCTTCGGCTTAGCCCGCCAATCTGTAATGTCGATGTCTGGCGGGATTAAGGCGCGTACCGCTTCGAGCGCCTCGAAGAAGATTGGCACCGCCTCGTCCTCGATGCTCCCAGCCGGCTTTCCTTTACCGCCGCCTTGTGTATAGCGATGCGTTGCCTCTTTCAGTGCTTCGGCGATGCCGATATAATCGATGACAACACCACCGGTTTTACCGGGGTAAACGCGGTTTACTCGGGCAATAGCCTGGATTAAGCCGTGACCTTTAATTGGTTTATCGACGTACAAGTAAGTTAGTGGCGGGATGTCGGTACCCGTGAGCCACATATCCCGTACGATTACGAACTTAAGAGGGTCATTCGGATCTCGTAGCTTTGCTTTTACGCTCTCCTGCTCTTCCTTGGACTTGATATGAGAGAACTCACTTCCTGGCTGCTTTTGGCGCCAACTTGGCGGGTCTTTGTCAATGTCACCGGTCATAACAATTTCAATCGACGGACAGCCGTCTATTTTACGCATTTTCTCGTAGAGTCGAACGCATATTTCACGGCTCATGCAAACGATCATGCCCTTTGCCTCAGGGGAAGCCGCCTTTGGGAAGTGCCCTACAATATCCTTGGCGAGCGTCTCCAACCTCTCGGACGTACCGACGACCTTCTCTAGCGCCGCCCATTTAGCGCGCTGTTCATCCCATTTTCCATCCCCAACCTGGCTGACAATTTGTTTAAATTCCTCGTCGAGACCTGCGTTCTCAAGATCAAGCGGTATGAGACGAGATTCGTAGTAGATCCGAAGCGTTGCACCGTCTAGCGTGGCCTGCTGCATGTCGTAGATGTGAATGACGTTCCCGAACAATTCAAACGTATTACGGTCCGCAAATGTTATCGGCGTACCCGTAAATCCGACGTGTGAAGCATTCGGCAAGGCACGACGAAGATTGCCGGCAAAGCCGTCAAAACTATACTGGGTACGATGAGCTTCGTCTGAAATGACGATAATATTTCGACGCTCTGAGCATACTGGGAACTCACCTTCTCCATCTTTCAAACGGAACTTCTCGATCGTCGAAAAGATAATTTGGCCGGCTTCGTTGCGCAATAGTTCCCTCAATTCATTGGCATTCTCTGCATGATGAACGTTCCCGACCAGGGACGTCCCCTGAACGAATGTCTCGTGCAACTGACCGTCGAGATCCGAGCGATCCACTTGGATGACGATTGTCGGGTTATCCATCTCTGGATGCCGCGACAGAATTCCAGAGAAAAACAACATAGAAAGTGATTTCCCCGAACCAGTGGCATGCCATAGGACCCCAATCTTCCGGTCTCCTTCTGGTCGAGTTGCGCGAACGGCGTGTTCAACGGCAAACCGAACGCCGAAATATTGGTGATATTTAGCGCCAATCTTGATTGCTTCCTTATTACCATCTTTCATGAACACAACGAAGTTGCGGATATAATCGAGCAGTCGTTCCTTTGGAAACATACCCTGAATGAGCGTCCTCATCGAGTTCGTAATGTTGTTATCGACTTCCTTACCATCGATGGACTTCCAGGCTGCATAGAACTCATACGGTGCCCCGGGAATGCCATGGAGCGTCAGGATACCGTCGGAGATGACCGCAAAGGCATTGTAGTTAAATAGTTGTGCGATGTCATAGGTGTAGTTCGTGATTTGATTGTAGGCATATTCGATCGTTGCCTGCTCGCTATACGGACTTTTCAGCTCGAACACCACCAGCGGCAACCCATTCACGTATATGATAAGGTCCGGCCGCCGCGCCATCTTCCCTTCGATCGAAAGTTGGTTTACGACAAGAAAGTTATTCGTAAGCGGCTCGTCCCAGTTCACCGGATATACATGGTGAAACACTTGCTCGCCTTTTTCCTCGTAGGAAAAGTCAATGCCCTTCACTAGCATCTCGTGGAACCTCTGGTTGCGCTGAAGCAATGTCACGCCGTCAGGATCGGCAAAACGCGAAACTAACACAGGGATATGCTGCGCCGGAATCCCGGGGTATGTTTTCTTGAGAAATGCTTCCAGACGGTCCCGAAGCACGACTTCATTAAGCGACGTACGACCGAACAGGTTCATCGCATGGGTATATTCGTAACCGATGGCCTCTAGACGACCGATCGTTGCTTCTTCAAAATCCGTTTCGTACAGTCCGTTAGCCACCGGCTAACACCTCCTCAACTTGTTCTTCTGCTGCCCTCACCTCGATTTCTCCGGAGAGAAGACGGGGGAGTAGGTAATTACGAGTTTCAATTAAAGCTCTGTTTTCATGAATGTTCGCGACAATTTGATCCACAAAAGCAGCGGTTTTTTGGTTAAATTCATTTCTTATCGAATCAGGCGGAATAGGCACATTATATTTGGCCATTTCTTTCCAATCGCAACGAGGCATTTTAGTACCACCCGATGTACTCGTACAATAATCGATAAAAGCATCTTGAATAACTTGACCAAACAGCATACCAAAGTACTCATTTTTTAATGGCTTTAGAACTAAAATGTCGGTGGAACAAACCCCATCAATAGGAGCCACACCTACCTTCTTGAAGTAAGGGCGTAGTTTCCCAAAAAGAATGTCACCCTTACCAAACATAAACTTATGACTTGTAACTTTATTGCTATTCTCCCATTCTTCCAATGTGACATTTCCCTTGGGCATATGTTCAAGGCCTATATATGGGCACGTTTCATCTAATTCAGAAGGGTCAACCTGTACCTTATGAACATAGCTTATTTCGTTCAAAGTACCCCATCGCCAACCAATAGGGAGATCATTATCCATGAACTCCTCAAATGGAGCAAAATCCACAAACCAATGCTTATACAAAGCCATCGCCATCTGTTCAAACGTCTCGTTCATGCGACGGTTTAGTTCGATTTTTTCATCAAGTGAGCCGAGAATTTCAACTATTCGCTCTTGTATACTCAATGGTGGAACATTTATCTCAAACGATTCAAGAATCCCCTTTGTTAAAGCCTTTCGCGTCCCACCGTGCGCCTGATTAAGCAGTTGATTCTTATTCATAGGCTCATTTAAATAATACATGAGGTATCTCGGGTTTAGACGTGATCGGTCTGCCCGTAAAATACATACATGCTGATTTACCCTAGCAGGTATTGCATCATCCGGCACAATACAGCATCTACCAATGGAATCACCAGTAATATTAATCAAAACATCATTTCTGTAAATCTCAACCCCCTTCATTCTAGCTGCTACATCTTCACCAATAAAAACAAGACCATTTTTCACGAATTGATAATCATAAACATTCTGGCTTCTTATAAGCGAAGTACCCTCTAACTGATATACTTTTTCTCCGCCACGAGGAGTGACGCCGCTCCCAATTTTATTTGTAAGGTCACCTATCTTCATTGTTTTCATTATCATGAAATCAGAGCCTCCAAGTTACGAGTAATTCGCTCCTGAAGTCTATTCGACTCTATAAACTGCTCCTGAAGCCGGCACATCAATTCCGTCATCTTTTCCTCAAACGGAACATCATCAATTTCTGTTTCTTCGGTTCCAACATAAATTCCCGGAGTCAACTTATAGTCGTTACCCTGAATCTCCTCTATAGTCGCTACCTTAAAGAATCCTTCAACACTTTCAAACTTGCCATTCACACTACGAAACGTATGGTAAGCGGCAGCAATTTCAGCGATATCCTCTTGGGTGAGAACCCTTTGCTTCCGACTAACCATAACTCCCTTCTTGCGTGCGTCAATGAACAGCATCTCGTTCTTCCGAGCCCGGTAGCCCTTCTCTCCATCACGGTTCTTGCTCAAGAAGAATAAGCAGCAAGGAATTCCGGTCGTAAAGAACAACTTTTCTGGTAACTGTACAACACAATCGATGTACCCCTCATCCACCAACTTCTGCCGAACATCCTTTTCACCAGAATTATTCGTCGTCATCGCTCCGTTTGCCATGACGAAACCAGCCGTCCCTCCATCCTTCAAGTGATACAGGAAGTGCTGCATCCACATGTAGTTCGCGTTGCCGTCTGTTACGGCCTTGTCATAGTCCGTAATGAGCCTCGGATCGTTCTTTTGAATTTTCTCGGCCCCCCACAATTTTTGATTGAAAGGAGGATTCGCGATCACGAAATCAAACTGCTGGTCCTTATACTGATCGTTGAGGAGCGAATCTCCGAGACGGATGTCGGCGTTGATGCCGTGCATGAGGACGTTCATTTTTCCTAGTCGTACGGTGAGATCAACGCTTTCCTGACCATAGAACGAAAGTGCGTATTTGTTTTTAGAATAGCGCTGGGATTGGACAAACATGCCACCTGAACCACAGGCAGGGTCCAAAAAGGTGCCCGATTCTGGTTCTAGCATTGCAACTAACAGCTCAACAATGGAACTCGGCGTAAAGAACTGACCACCGCGGCTGCCTTCGCTCGAAGCAAAATTCCCGATAAAATATTCAAATACACGTCCTAATACATCCACAGCATCGTCACTGGACGAACTGAATGTATCGCGCGAAAAAATTTCGATTAGCGAAGCAAGGTTTTCAATTGGAAGGTTCGTGCTCCGATAGATACGCGGCAGAACGCCAACCAGATCATCATTCTCGGCTTCGATCAATTTCATGGCGTTATCAAGAATTTCTTTAATGTTGGGCTGCTTGGCGTTTTTCACTATGTAAGACCAATGTGCTTCCTCAGGCAACACGTAAACGCGCTCAGCAATATATTGGTCGCGGTCTTCCAGAATTTCACGTACGATTTCCTCATCACTGAAATACATTGGACTGTTGGGGTCGCTTAATTGCACCTCCAATTCCTTGCGACGTTTGTCGTAGCGCAAAGAAAGGTAGCGCAAGAAGATGAGCGGTAGAACAATATGCTTGTAATCAGCCGGAGCGACGGTTGCACGCATCCGGTTTGCGGCTTCAAAAAGTTCCTTTTCAAAGTTTATATCTGCTTTTGCTGATGCCATATTAATTACCCTTCCTTTGTGAAGTAATGCCATTATTTTAATTACGTTTAACTGACAACATGATGTGATAGAACAAATGTTTGAGCATATAGTCCTATATTAATGAATTCTACGAAATACGACATCAATCCTGCTTAAAGTCTCAGAAAACAATTTGAAATGAGAGTGTTTACCCTTAATGCTATAATTAAAGTGCCGTTGATTATTATGTCATTTAAGGAGAACTTAAAATATGAACAAACCAACGATCTTTTTTAGCCATTCGAGTAAAGACAAAGACTTGATACAAGCCATTAAAACAAAGCTGGATTCCATTACTGGCGGTGTATTGGAGATTTTTCTTTCGAGCGATGGTCAAAGCATACCATTCGGAAGCAACTGGGTTCACAAAATTGAAGATGGCCTAAATCAAGCTTCAGTAATGTTTGTTTTTGTAACGCCAAATTCAATCGCTACCAATTGGATTTATTTTGAAGCAGGTTTTGCATACTCAAAAAACATTGAAGTTATTCCTGTAGGAATCGGAATTGACATAGCTTTATTGAAGGCGCCTTTAAGTTTACTCCAAGGGTTCAACATTACTTCCGGCGACGGACTAAATAATTTTATTACTGTAATAAACAAGAAATTTGACTATCGCTTTGAAGAGAAGTTTTCTGATGACGACTATATAAGTATGATTTCTTGTCAAAATGAATCATTCAATAATCTAGATTTACGAGATATTTTTGATAGTGTTGATTACGAGTTGTTATCGGAGTATGGGAATGGAAATGGTGGAAAAGTTACATACAACGTAGAAGGGTTTTTCGAGAATATAACAGCATACCTCATTAATCATAACGTTAAACACTCTTATGAGTCTTCTGATAAGCAAAAGAGCATACTTGTTTACGGTATAAAAATAGTTTATAAAATTGGGAAGAAGAAGCAGGATGAAAAAGGTTCCGTCAGGCAGGATGAACTAGATAAAATCTTTTTTACAATGTCACCTTATAATTTTGAGAAATCATTTAATCTTTTTGTTCAACTTGTTCAGTTAATTGATGAAAAGGAATGGATTTATCTTAGGTTTAGCCTAAGAAATGGATATGCTTATATAACACGAGAAGAACACCTAGCATCTGTCGTGTCAATGTACCCAGATGAGTTTGGCTTTGCTGAAAAACGTATCGGAAGCTTTTCCTATCGAGAAAAAGATATGAGATTCTCCATATATGACTTGAATAAATGGCAGTCGCAGAAAGCCGCACACTATGTTCTTGGATTGTCCTTCATTCCCCAAAATATAATTTATCGAGACATTCAGGACTTCTTTCAATCATTAGTCGAGAAAGACATTATATATAAAATTTAGCCACAAGACATCGAGTCAACTTGACCCGATGTAACTTTTTTACAGACCACACCACTTGCAGGTGGTTTGTTTATTTATATACTGACATCCCTGAACAGTCGGTATATTCCATAAATCAAGACTCCAATCAATCCACTTTCCAGCGCCCAAACATATTCGCTAACGAGAAATAAACCTGCGCCAAACCCTAAAAATATAACGCTTATTATTTTGAGCACGGCTCCTTCATTTTGGTTTAGCCATCTTATCAAATCAGACACCTCCCCTTCGTTTTTCTGAATTACTGGGCCGTATTATTTTATTTTTCTCACCTTATTTTTTTGATCTTGCCGCAATTGCTCCCTCAACCGTTCATTATCCTCTTGCAGCCTTTGGATCGTTCCTTTCATTTCATCTTTTTCAATAACCAGTTTCCTGTTGTTTTCTAAAATCTTTGCATTAATTATTTTCTGCTCCTTTAGCTCGTTCTTCACTTTTTCATATCTAAATTGCAGTAATTTGCTGCCGTATAATTTAGCTGGTTCGGTGCCAGCTGCCGCTTCCTTAGATGCTTGTTCCAATTCCTCCTGAATCAATATTGCCTGGTCGCAACGTTCTTTTAGTTCAGGCCTATTATAGATCGTTCTTCTAGGCACTCCTGACTTCTTGGCTATATTCGAGATTGTCAGTTTATTCTTCCCTCGACGGAGGTTCGTTATCGCTTTTTCGATTTTTTCTAGATTTTCATTTAACCTCGCCTGGGTCATACTATCCTAACCCCCAATTCATCCTGTGAAACATATTCGGAATTGTCGTTATTTCCTCGATAGTCCATTTGAGATTCTAGATCTCGTATAATTCCAAGCAAATAATTCTCAATTGTTTTTAATTTCGCCTCATAAGGCCCATTACTAGATGCCGTAGATAATTCGTTCTGTACTTTCTCCAGTCGTCCCTTATGAACTTCTAGAAATTCGGGAGTTGTTAAAAAGTTTTGACAACCAAGGCATACACCGTCACCTGCACAAGCTTCGTTTCGCATTGGGTGGTGCAGACATAGTCCGTGAGAAAGCACTTGGATTTTCATTGCTCTGCGTATTTTATTCACTTGATCTATAGTTTTCCCTTTGAATGGATTGTGTTGTTTTAGTTTCTCTTTTATTTCTAACGCTTTAACTCCAGCAATAACAGCGTTTTCATGGAGAACAGAAGAAAACTTACTCTCCACTACTTTCCTAAACAAGTGAGTATAGTGGGTAGTTCCTCGAATTGATTTATGATTCATAAGTTGACTTATTACTTCTATCGAAGCCCCACCCTTCAATGAATAGCTTGCAAATGCATGACGAAATGTATGACTGGTAAAATCAATTAATTCATCGTTCTTATCTCGGATATTATGCTGTTTAATCCATGGACGCAAGTGATTCTTATTCCAATTCGCATGCGAAGCCAATCCAACAGGGTAGCCCTTTTTGTTTCTAGTTCTGGACAGGAACAAATATGGAAGCCCTGATTCCTTTTGTAACGGCGCTGCATATTCTTTGATTTTATCCAATGCGTATACTACTAGTTGATTCGCTGGCTTTGAAACCTCTACTGGTTCGGGACTCAACTTTCCAGTTGAATAAATCAGCATCGTGTCGCCACCTATTTCCTTAATTGACGCGCTATAAATAGTGATGATTTCACTAATACGAAGTCCCAATTGAGTTGAAAGAACAACACTCGAAGCCGTAAGTATATTTTCACTCTTATCTAGATCGTCCATAGCAAATTTTACAATCCGGTCAATCAGATCCTCATCCTCAATCTTTTCTTTCACGATTTCTTCTGCTTTCTTGCTGTCCCTTTTGATACTTTTGTTAAAGATAATCATTTCCTCATACAGATTCTGAACGTATCGAACATCATCGGGAACTCCCCAACCCTTTACATTACCTTTCAGTAGTATCTCTTTAATCGCCAATGCACACTTTTTGATTGCAACTCCACTTAAGGGCTCCCCCGTTGTTTCGCTTTTTGCATCCAGTAGATACATAAAGTATGATTTCAACAAATCATAGGTTATTTCTGAAAAACCCTCAATCTCGGGCGCGGCTTCCTCAATAAATTTTACAAACCGTACTACACCATCTAAACTCCGCTTCGCTGTAAGAAATTTACCTGTTAATAGTTTATGAACCATATACCATTTCACCACATGCAACATTTCAGGCTTGTTTTCAACAAAGTTGAATTTTATCTTTAGCCTTGAACCGGACAGATGCCCAATTCTCACGTACCCGTTAAAATCCCAAACATTATCCGAAAAATAGTTATTCCCACAACGAAAATTTTGTTCCGTATTACTGCCATCGAAATCTACAAGCTTAAGATCCTTTGCTTTACCTATTTCCATGCTCACAATGCCTCCAGCCGCTCTATAATCGTTTCTAAGGCGTACTCGATGGTTTCTAGATGATTTACTGTTCCGATAAACTCTGATGCCATATACGCCTCTTTATCAGCCCTAAGTCGTTCTAAGTGTTGCTTGTGAATCGAGAGATGTTGAGGTGTTGTAATAAATTTAGGGCAAATTATGCATAAATTGAATTTTGCACATACTTTTCCTTCGTTATTTATCGGTTTTCTGCACACACCGTCGGGAAGAGCTGATGCTTTTAATGTTTTGGTATCATATCTTCCGTTACCTAAGCTTTCTTTATTGATCTCTTTTGTAATTACACCGACGAACCCGAGCTTCTTATATTCCCTTTGAATTTTTGGATTTTGAACCTTCGCATACCCCGCGGTACTGTGCAGGGAGTCATGCCCAAGATAATCTTGTATTTCGAATATTGTCATTCCTTTATTAAGCATGTCCGTCCCTAACGTATGACGAAATGCATGGAAGACTAAGGGATATACCTCGCCGTCAACATCTTTGATCTTATGTTTTTTTACAAATATCTTTAGCCAGGATCTAAACTCTCTCTGGATTAACCTATCAAATCTTTTTGCATTCGGCATCCAGTAAGTCACCAATAATCTCGAATTTATTGTTTTCCGAGCTTCTGCTGTATATGTTTCAAGGGTTTTAACAGCTGTCTTTACCCGATTTGAAACGGGAATAAACCGTTCCGATTTATTCTTTTCTGATCGTACATAAAGGACGGGTTTACCCGTGAAATCCTCTGAAATACAACCTTCTTCAAGTTCCAATGCTTCAGATAATCGTATGCCTGTATCTATTCCGATCTCAATTAAACTCTTTAAGATCACGTTCTTTTCATTTGAAAGGGCGATCTCAATCTGCCTCATGACAGTATCCGGGATATACCTGGTTTTGAGTATATCTTCCGTTTGTAGTGCTTTATATTCCTCACCATCAAAAACCTGTCTTGTTGGAAATCCATCATATTCAAAAAATCGCCCATACTCGACAAACCACTTTAATGCTGCCATTATCACGTTCCTTGTTGCGTTCGACATCTTTTGGTTTTGAAGATAAAACACGAACATTTGTGTATGTTGGTGTGTTAGTTCCTCAAATGTCTTTAAATTTAAGCCCACCTCGTTATAAAAATTAAAAAAATGTTTTAATGAATAATTATATCTATTTAAAGTTTCAAAAGATGGTTTTCCTAGCGTAAAACAATCAATTGTAATTTCTTTTAACGTCCTTTTAAACCAGCGATTTGGCAAGTATGTGAAATCAAATGTCATTGTGTCTCCAAGTGAAGATTTTTTTGATAATACCCATTTATCAGTTTTTGGGTTTATCGATTTAACAATTGCGGCATTCATTGTAACAAAGCACTCCTTCTTTGTTTTTGGAATTTCTCATACGCTATTCCTTGTGTTTCCAAATCAGGATGCATGTATTTCGCTGTTGAATTTATAGAGCTATGTCCAAGACGATGCTGAATATACACACTGTCAAACCCTGCTTCCTTCAATTCAGTGCCATGCGTGTGTCGCAACCAATGTGGAGTACACTCAATCTCCACTAATCGTGATAAGTCATTGAAAAATGTGTTCACAGGACCTCTAGTCATATATTTACCTTCATTCGGACGGCGATGATTCACTAATATTGTCTGGAATTGACCAGAATCAGGCCTTATATTACAAACATACTCGTCAATGTTATATATTAAATCGTCACTAACCGGTATTTGCCGCTCTAATGTTTTTAATCTGTGATCCTTGTGGTAAAGAGGACTATGTGTTCTAAACCAGAGAAGTCCATAATTTTTCCCGGCTTTCGGGTATTCATAATCATTCAATCGTAAGCCTAAACACTCTCCGATTCTACATCCGGTCTCATACAGAATTCGAAACATAAGCTTATTCCTAATAACAAGATCAGCTTCACTTTGCACTTGTTCAATTCCCTCATACAATGCCTCAATTTGAGATCGTGCTAATTTCCTTGTATTTTTTGACTTTGGCTCCTTCACCCTGAAAAAGGAGAAGTCAAGGGTTTTCCTTCTTATGGGATGATTTAAATAATGATTAAGTTTCATATTATCTTTGACTGTTAATGGATTTGATTCAATCCAACCCCCTAATCCCTCATAGTAACGATAGAACGATGCAATAGTGGCTAAATATCTGTTTTTTGTTCTCGCCGACTTAGGCTTCCCCTTTCCAGCGTTGGTTTCAAGGTACTCCAGCCAAGAAAGCATGTCCCTTTTCCTTACTTCATAAAACTTCATCTCTTTGATTTCCAACCAGCTAAAAAACTCCTTGAGGTCGTTACAGTATGTTTCAAGCGTTCCGGCAGACATACCTTTCTTTTCAAGCCAATTTAAGAACAAGACCACTTCTTCAATAATGTTGTAGTTCTCATCAACGATAACGAATTTTTCTACTCCATTATCACTCTGAGTCTTTTCCACTTTTAACGGCACTTTGTTATCACCTCTTATTGATAAGTACATCAACTTTCCTGTTTTCGTTTCAATTCCCCCACATTTTCTTAAAAATTATTTTTGATACAATCACACTCACCCTCAATTATTGATTTTTCCTCTGTATATGACTGGCACAAAATTATACCCTAGAAAAATAAAAAGAACCCTTGATTTCTCAAGGGTTTAAGCGACTTTAACAGTATTCAAAAAACAATTCACTTGTGTCAGATTTCAGAACGGTAAATCATCATCAGAAATGTCGATCGGACTGCCGTCATCGGAAAAAGGATCCTGCTGCTGTTGATTGCGTCCGCTATCCTGAGACGGTCCGCGGTCGCGGTATGATTGGCCGCCTCCGTCGTAAGACTCGTCCCGATTGCCGCCGCCCCCGGCTGATTCCAGAAAACGCACGTTGTCCGCCACGACTTCCGTTACATAGACACGACGGCCTTCATTATTATCGTAATGACGCACCTGAATGCGTCCCTCTACAGCAGTCAGTCTGCCCTTGCGCAAATAATTCGCACAGGTCTCAGCCAGCTGCCGCCAAGTTACGACGGGAATGAAGTCGGCCTCGCGATTGCCGCCCTGGCTCGTAAACGGCCGGTCTACCGCAAGCGTAAACTGCGTGACCGCAACGCCGGATGGCGTGTAGCGGAGCTCCGGATCTCTGGTTAATCTACCGATGAGTATGACACGGTTCAACATCGAATCCCTCCCGGACTATAGGCATAGATACTCGGCTTAGGCTACAACGTCTTGGACGATCAAATGACGGATAATCTCATCCGAAATGCGGATGACACGATCCAGTTCGCTAACGGTTTCACGTCCTGCTGTGAAATTCACGAGCACGTAAATGCCGTCATGCTGCTTATTGATCTCATACGCAAGACGACGCTTACCTTTGACCTCGTACTTGTCTACAGTACCGCCGTTGTTGGTGATGATGCCCTGGAGCTTCTCTCCTACTGCTTGGACAGTTTCCTCGTCAGCTTCGGAGCGGATGATGAACATCATTTCGTATTTGCGCATTCGATTCACCTCCTTCTGGACTAAACGGCCCCCACTGTTTGGGAGCAAGGAGCGAGATACTTGAAAACTACTTCAAAAAACTCGCACTAAATAACTATATCAGATTGCCGCCTTGGAAGCAACCATTGATCCATATCACAACATTCCCCTATCCTCAGGCAAATCGCAGACTCGAGTATCGCTAATTGTAACAACATTCGTTCGAGTCCTCTCCAGCTTTCCGGCCGCTCCTGGCTGCTTGCAAACTTTGGCGTGCATGGAGCAGTTGCGGAGGGTCGCATACTATTCGAGAGGGCATGAGAATTTTAAAGCGAGGTGACCGAGTGTGGGTGAACAGACACAATTCGAACCAGGAGACAAAGTGCCCAACAACGGCACTTACTCCGAAGTTGGCGAACGGGCCTTTCACATGGGTGTGAACGATCCGCAGCATGTAACCTTACAAAAAGGCGACACCTTCCCGCCTACCACCAATCAGAACCGAAAGTGGAAGCTGGACCGCCAGGGCAAGCACTAGCGCAGCCGTATGTCAGATGCTGCGCTTGCCCGCCTTCTGCAGTTTGACTTTGGCAGAAGCTGGCCGCTTATGATCTGATCTTCGGCTATTTGCATCATAAGGGAATTGCATGCTAACGGAACATGGAGACGCTATTTCGCTGATTTCGGGGAAATTGGATATCTAACGGAACTGGGAAGGCCTTATTCCGAGAAATTCCGTTCAATACACATGATTATGCGGGAGTAGTGTCTCTAGTTTCCGTTAGAATTATGAAATCCGGGGAAAATCAGCAACTAGTGTCTCTCCGTTCCGATAGAGCTTCTCCCTTGTGCACCGGATTTCCCGGCTCCGTCGATCCGATCAGCTCTCCCGCCAAACAAAAAAACGACCCCTCGGGTCGTTCTTTAGCTACGGAAAGGGTGGGATTCGAACCCACGCACGCCTGACGACGCCTAGCTGATTTCGAGTCAGCCCCCTTGGACCTCTTGGGTACCTTTCCATGAGTCTGCCATTTAGCGGACAAATCGTATTGTAGCATATTCGATTGACTCCTTGCAACGGTTATTTTTGGATCGCTGCCCGTCCGTTCGCCAAGCTATCAAAAGCTGTGCCCCATCCGCCGCAGCATGATTGGACACAGCTTCCTCTTGTCAGCACAATC
This sequence comes from Xylanibacillus composti, assembly GCF_018403685.1. Lineage (NCBI taxonomy): Bacteria > Bacillati > Bacillota > Bacilli > Caryophanales > Paenibacillaceae > Xylanibacillus > Xylanibacillus composti. Next base: position 23,802 of record NZ_BOVK01000039.1, on the reverse strand, counting down.
GCCGTATTGCCGGCTTAATTCTCGTCCTGCTCTCCTTCTTGCTGGGCCGCGGCTCTCAGCACCTTCTTCAAGCGTTTCTCGAACTTCGCCCGCGGAATCATCACACTATGCTTGCAACCCGTACATTTGATCCGTATATCCATGCCCATGCGGATGATTTCCATTTCGTTCACACCGCACGGATGCGGCTTCTTCAATTGCACAATATCGCCCAATCCGTAACGAATCGGTTCCATCTCTTATCCCCTCCTCTGAGAGATTAACCGGAATGGGCCGGTTCATCCTTGCGCTGCAGGGTGACAAGACGCGGATACGGAATTTCGATCCCCGCCTGGTCGAGCGCTTTCTTCAGCTCCGCATTCATCTGCCGGCCTACAGCAAATTGTGTATTCGGCTTGCATTCGGTCAATACCCGAATTATCACCTCGGAAGCGCCCAGGCTCTGGACACCCAGCACATCCGGATCCCCGACGACATTTTCGTTCATTTCCTTCACTTTCATCGCTGTCTCCTTGATAACCTGCAAGGCCTTGTCAATATCCGATTCGTAAGCGATTGAGATATCCGTCACCCCGATGGAATTGTTGACAGAGAAGTTCGTTACCTCGCCAATGGCCCCGTTCGGGATGATATGAATTTCTCCCGTCCAAATACGAAGCTTCGTAACCCGCAGCCCAATTTCCTCGACCGTCCCCTTCTGTCCGTTTACCATGATGACATCGCCTACCCCGAACTGGTCTTCGAAAATAATGAAGAATCCGGTAATGACATCGCGAACCAGATTTTGCGCGCCGAAGCCGATTGCCAAGCCTAGTACGCCTGCCCCTGCCAGCAAGGGCATGAGACTGTATCCAAATTGATCAATGATGAGCAAGAGTGCGATGAAATTGATTGTGTAGCCGCTGACATTTCCGATCAGCTTCCCCATCGTCTTAGCTCTTCGCGGATCATACTGGATACGTCGATTCTGCCGATCCGCAATCATATGAGTAATCGCTCTGCGGACAATACGCTTGGCTATACCTGCGGCTGCCAGGATAACGACGATTTTGACTAGCACCATACCCCAGTTCAGCCAATTGTCCGGATTGCTCATTTCATCCATGAATGTCGCCCATGCCGTGTTAGCCAAATACCGCTGCATGCCTCATATTCTCTCCATTCTGTACCGAATCTGCAATTCCGTCAGTCTAGTAGTAGTTTATCATAGCCATTTCCCTTATTGGAATAGAGCCCCCGGATCTCCACGTTCTCCTCCCGAATTATCCGTATAACCTGCTCCTTATCCTTGTCATCGAACGCAATCGACAGCGCGCATCCCGCTGTGATTTCCTTCGGCGTCGGGCATGTATCAATCTCGATCTCCGCATAGTCCAGCAGCATTTCGGCACGCAGTGCTTGTTGTGTGGAGTCAAAGGCAAGCAGCAGCATCTCTCATCCATTCCTTTTCGCATATAGTATAAATCCCCTGCGATCTTCGTATACTAGTAAAAATCCGAACATCCATACAGGAGGACCAGATGGGCAATCCATTTCCATTTATGAAACGATTGAAGGCCACGCCCGATTCCATTAAGCTGTCTTATCAGGAAGCGGACATTCACGAGAAGCTCGCCTTGCACTTGAGCCAGTTCTATTCCCGTCTGGAACCCGAGCAGGACTTGGTCGCCGTTTGTGTCGGAACTGACCGTTCGACCGGAGATTCCCTGGGGCCTTTCGTCGGGACGCAGCTGAACAAGCAAAGCATCGACGGTCTCTATGTATACGGCACATTAGACGAACCGGTTCATGCCATGAATTTGCAAGATACGCTGGACCGTGTGAGCAACGAGCGAACAAATCCGTTCATCATTGCGGTGGACGCCTGCTTGGGTCAAGTGTCCAGCGTGGGCTGCATCCAAATCGGCGATGGACCGGTGAAGCCCGGTGCAGGCGTGAACAAGGATTTGCCGCCGGTTGGAAATGTGCATATTACCGGCATTGTGAACGTAGGCGGATTTATGGAGTATTTCGTTCTTCAAAATACACGATTAAGTCTGGTCATTCGCATGGCAGAAATTATCGGCCATTCCATCGTCCAATCATTAGCCTACCTTCCTGATCAAAGGGCTTCCATTTAGCCCTGCGATCCGGCTTGTTCAATCGCCTGGCGTTCTTCCGGCGTCAGCTTATAGTCAGAGTCGCCCTTCACAATCGGCTTGGCATACACATAGCTCATTTCCCGGTTGTGAAGGCTGGTGACCACGACACCATTGCGATCGGCATCCAATAGCGCCAGGGAGAAGCTCAAATCGCTGCCCCGCTCAGCGAATGCATTATATCGATAAAAACCGATCCGCCCTTTCATCGCAGCTACTGTCTGTTCCAATTGGCGAAACTGATCGGCCTGCGCTTTGTTCGATGCATGCAGCGTGTCCAGCTGTTCACGGATGTCCAACAGCACTTGCTCCATATTCGCAGCCTCACCGTTGCCCATGCTGCGCAAATATCGCTTTCTTAATCGGGATATCCGCACCCATAAAAGAATGACAAACAAAAATAATAGCAATGACAAACCCAGCGTCCCCAAGAGCAGCCATACAGCCTGCTCTTCCAACCCAAACAGCATTTCCTGTCTCATGCAAGTCCCCCTTTTCCAGAGCTCATGTCCGGGATAATTGTCCAACTGCTTCGATACAAGCGTCTATCTCTTGCTCAGTAGTGAAACAGCCAACACTGATCCTAACAGCACCTGCTCCAAGCGTACCTGCTGTTTGATGTGCCAACGGAGAACAATGATAGCCCGCGCGTACGGCTATTTGAAAATGCTGATCCAGCACAAACGCCGCTTCCGCAGCATCCATCGCATCGAGCACAATCGAGACGATGCCTGTCCGCGGTTCGCCGAGCCCGGGACCAAGCACCCGAACGCCCGTCATGCTAGCAAATGCCTCCATCATCCTCTGTGTGAGCGTCCATTCTTTAGTATGGATGCTTTCCACCGTCTCATTCTGGACATATTTGACGCCTTCGTTCAATCCTGCTATTCCCGGCGTGTTCAGCGTTCCGGCTTCATAGCGGTCTGGCCGTATGTTCGGCTGTTCAGCTTCCTCAGACCGACTCCCTGTCCCGCCAAGCCGAAGCGGCTCAAGCTCAATGTCGGGATGAATGTACAGGCCTCCAGTTCCCTGCGGACCGAGCAATCCTTTGTGGCCGGGGAATGCGACCATATCCAGCTGCATGTCCTTAACATGCACGGGATAAACACCCAGCGTTTGAGCAGCATCCACCAAAATTTTAGCCCCGTGGTTATGTGCGATCTGAGCCATCTTTTCAATGGGAAGGATGCTGCCGAGCAAGTTGGAGCTGTGGCTGCAGATGAGCAGCCTCGTATTGGGTCGAAATGCCTGATCGAGCTCTGCAAGCGAGAGCTCTCCCCTCTCATTCGCCTCTACATAACTGACCTCAACCCGATGATGCCGTTTCAAGTATTCCAAAGGCCGCCATACTGCATTGTGCTCGACCTTTGTGCAAATCACATGATCGCCTGGCCGAACATAACCGCGTATAGCCAAATTCAACGCATCTGTAGTATTGAAGCAAAACGCAATGTCATTCGGATTGTTCACACCCATCAGCCTGGCCAAGTTCGTTCTCGCTTCAAACAAGATCCGGCTCGCAGCAACGGCCATCCCATGGCTGCCCCTGCCCGGATTCGCACCGCATTGCTCAATGGTGCGGGCTACCGCTTGCGCTACCTCTGGCGGTTTGGGCCAAGATGATGCAGCGTTGTCTAAATAGATCAGTTGCACGACCTAAACAGCCCCCTTTTATCCAAAAAATAAGCATATGCTGCAACTATTGTACCCGTCCACATGCGGGTTGATCAACAATTGAGCAGCATATGCTCCGGTTCTTAGCTTGCCTTATCCGCCAGTTCGCTGCAAAAGCTCCAACAATCTCTCCAGGTCATCTTTCGAGTAATATAGAAACTCTATTTTCCCTTTATCCTTGCCATGCTTGATCTTGACGGTAGTCTGGAAAACTTCCTGCAGACTATCTTCTATCTGATGAATATAAGGGTCGCGTTTTTTAGACTTTTGTTTGCGATTTGCCTGAGGTTTGCTGTCCAGCTGCTGGATTGCTTCCTCCAATTCACGAACACTCCAGCCTTCTTCCACTACAACTCGGCACAGTTTGACCTTCTGCAGATCATCCCGCACACCCGCCAGTGCTCGCGCATGTCCCATTGACAATGTTCCACGTGAAACATGCTCCTTAATTTCAGCGGGCAGCTGCAGCAGCCGCAAGAAGTTCGCAATATGCGACCTGGATTTGCCTACTTTGGCCGACAATTCTTCCTGGGTCAGCGAGAATTGATCAATCAAAGCTTGGTATGCGATCGCGATTTCTATTGCATTGAGATCCTCACGCTGCAAATTTTCGATCAAGGCGATTTCCATCACTTGTTGATCCGTGAATTTGCGAACTACTGCAGGAATTGTATCCTTGCCGCAAACCTGGCTCGCCCTCCATCGTCTTTCCCCTGCGATGATCTCGTATCCTCTCAGCACGCTCCGTACAATGATCGGTTGAATAACACCGTGCTCCTGTATCGATTCAGAGAGTTCACGAATACTGTTTTCATCGAAGGTTTTCCTAGGCTGATAAGGATTGGGTCGCAGCTCCTTTACCGGAATTTCAACGACCTTGTCCTCTTCGGAAACATTTAGCGAAGGAATTAATGCATCCAAACCCCTACCCAATCGCCTGTTCACTCTGGATCACTTCCTTTGCCAGTTCCATATACACTTCAGCACCTTTCGAGCGAGGATCATAAGTAATAATCGATTCCCCATGGCTCGGCGCCTCGCTTAAACGTACATTTCTCGGAATTACGGTTTGATAAACCTTCTGCTGGAAGTATTTCTTCACTTCTTCTATCACTTGAATACCCAAATTCGTTCGGGCATCAAACATCGTGAGCAGGACGCCTTCGATTTGCAAGCTTGTATTCAGATGCTTCTGGACAAGTCGAATTGTATTCAACAATTGACTGAGCCCTTCAAGCGCATAATATTCACATTGAATAGGAATCAAGACCGAATCTGCTGCTGTTAGCGAATTGACTGTCAAAATCCCCAAGGATGGCGGACAATCAATCAAGATGTAATCGTATAAATGACGTACCAGTGCCAGCGATTTCTTCAGTCTCACTTCCCTGGATATAGTAGGAACCAATTCAATTTCCGCACCGGCAAGCTGAATCGTGGCAGGAATAATATGCAGATTCGGAATAACTGTCTCCGCTGTTGCATCCTTCGGATGCACGTCATTGATTAGCACATCATAGATGCAATACATGACATCTGCTTTGTTGATGCCTATGCCGCTAGTCGTATTGCCCTGTGGATCTATATCAATTAACAAAACCTTCTTGCCCTGAGAAGCAAGCGAAGCGCCCAGATTGACTGAAGTTGTAGTTTTCCCAACACCGCCCTTTTGATTTGCGACCGCTATGATCTTGCACATCTACTTTTCACCCCAATGAACTTCATATTTCCACCCAACCCACAAAAGCGAAAGAGAACCCCGCAACGTCCCAGCTATTCTTTTGTGAGGCTCGACTCTATCCCTGTCATGCGTCACCTGGCTTCAAATCTGCTTCCAGCTATTTCGAGGGAAAGCCCGGCATCGTCGTGATAGAGCACCCAATTTTACAATGTCAAAAAAAAATTCGGCTTTCGCCGGAGAACATGGCCAATGGCGCATAACCTTACTGTTTGGGGATTCGGATGACAATTTCATAATGATCGTCTAAATCCTTCTCGTCCGTTTGTATGGACAACCCCGAATTCACTACCATATCAACGGATTGGCGGATCGTATTGACTGCCAGACGAACATCCTTGGAAAAGGAATAGCGTTTATTCCGTTTAGGCTTCTGAACTTCCTTGTACAGCTGAACGCGAGCTTCAGTCTGCTTGACGTTGAGCTCCTTTTCGATAATTTCCTTCAGCAGCTTCACTTGCAGCTCTTCGCTCTCTAATGCTAGCATCGCTCTCGCGTGCCGTTCTGATATTTTCCGCTCCAGTAACGCATTCTTAATAGGCTGAGAGAGTTGAAGAAGTCGAAGCTTGTTGGCAATCGTGGATTGACTCTTTCCCAACCGCTGCGCCAAGCTTTCCTGCGTCAATTGATGCAGTTCAATGAGCTGCTGGTAGGCATTCGCCTCTTCGATTGAGGTCAACCCTTCCCGCTGCAAGTTCTCAATCAGCGCAATCGAGGCAGCCTGCGAATCATTGAACTCGCGTATAATCGCCGGAATAGTCTCCAATTCCAGCTTCTTGACAGCCCGAAAACGCCGTTCCCCGGCAATAATCTCATAGCGATCATTGCGAACGCGCACTACAATGGGCTGAATGACGCCATGTGTACGAATCGTCTGGCACAATTCTTCAATGCGTTCATCATCGAAAATTGTCCTTGGCTGGTATGGGCTCGGCACGATTTCAGATAGCGGAAGCTGCTTCACTTCGTCTTGCGATTGCTTTTCCGAAAAACCGAATATTTTTGAAATGTGTTCTTTCATGGATTATAGACCACCTATAAGATTGTTCTCTTACATTTCTCCAAAAACACGACTTTTCCTTCTAGCGCGCGGGAAACTTTTTGTGTCATTCCTATCGGCACTCATGTTCCACGTGAAACATTCTGCCGCTCAAAATCCGAGCAAGGGCATTTTGGATGGCATGCCAGCTTTTCTCGGATACTTTTTCGGTGTGGCACCTGTTTTCCTCGCCATAATGATCGTACGCTTTGCTTGCTCCGCGGTCAACTGAAAGGACTCTATTTGTGCAACTTTGGCTTGCAATGCCCCAAAGCTGAATCGCGCTTCCTCAAGCTCTTCATTGGCGTCTGAAGCCTTCATCGCCGCAAAAAGCCCGTCAGGTTTCACAAAAGGAAGGCAAAGCTCATTCAAAACGACCAATCTGGCCACGGCCCTGGCCGTAACCAGATCGAAGGAGTCCCGCAGCTTCGGATCTCGTCCCGCATCCTCTGCTCTCGCGTGAACCGTTTCAACATGCGCAAGGTCCAATTCCTTCACTACATGATTCAGAAATTGAATGCGCTTGTTCAACGAATCGACGATCGTAATATGCACATGCGGGAAAACAATACGCAGCGGAATCGCAGGAAAGCCCGCACCAGAGCCAATGTCAGCCAGTGTCTTCACCTGCTTCATATCCGTGTAAAAAGACAGCGTCAGCGAATCGTAGAAATGCTTCTCATAAACCTGATCCCGCTCCGTAATGGCAGTCAAGTTCATACGTTCATTCCACTCTACAAGCAGCTTGTAATATTGCTCGAACTGCTGCAATTGATCGTCAGTCAAGACAATCGAATGCTCCGCCAATGCATCAACGAAATGCTTCTGTACCGTATCCATACTCATGCACGACTCGCCACAACTTTATTATAATGCTCCAGATAGACAAGGAGAATGGAAATATCCGCCGGCGTCACACCCGAAATGCGGGAAGCCTGCCCCACAGAGAGTGGTCGGATCTCGGCCAGCTTCTGCTTCGCTTCGGTAGCAATGCCATGTATCGCGTTATAATCAATATCTTCGGGAATCCGCTTCTTCTCCATCTTCTTCAGACGCTCTACCTGCAGCAGCTGCTTCTCAATATATCCCGAATATTTCACCTGAATCTCAACCTGTTCCTTCACTTCATCGGAAACCGACTCTTCAGGCGGGCAGAGTGCGTCCAGCTGCTCATACGTGATTTCAGGGCGGCGAAGCAGCGTGACAGCATCAACGCTATTTTGCAACGGGGCTGTCCCGGCTTCTGCCAGCAGCTGTTGCACCTCTTCATCCGGGCGAATCTTCACGCCAGCGAGCCTCGCCAATTCTTGCGCAATCGCTTCTTTTTTCGCCAGAAACCGCTGATAGCGCTCTTCCTTAATCAAACCAATCTCATAGCCGAGCGGAGTAAGACGCAAGTCGGCATTGTCGTTGCGAAGCAAGAGCCGATACTCTGCACGAGAAGTTAGCAGCCTGTAAGGCTCATTCGTCCCTTTGGTCACCAAATCATCGATCAACACGCCAATGTAGCCCTGGGAACGATCGATGACGACGGGTTCCTTGCCCTGTACTTTTCTCGCGGCATTGATGCCGGCAACAATCCCCTGGCCTGCGGCTTCTTCGTACCCGGATGTGCCATTGATTTGACCAGCGGTGAAAAGATTCGGCACAAGCTTGGTTTCCAATGTCGGCCACAGCTGCGTAGGCACAACCGCATCATATTCGATTGCGTACCCGGTTCGCATCATACGCACATTCTCCAAACCGGAGATGGAACGCAGCATCTTTAACTGCACATCCTCGGGCATGCTTGTTGAGAGTCCTTGCACGTAATATTCCGATGTATGACGGCCCTCCGGCTCCAAGAAGATTTGATGCTTTGGCTTGTCGTGAAAGCGCACAATTTTATCCTCGATAGAAGGACAATAACGCGGACCTGTTCCTTCGATTTGCCCAGAGAACATAGGCGCGCGATGCAAATTGTCGTTAATAATTTGGTGTGTCTCTGATGAGGTGTATGTTAACCAACACGGCAGCTGCTCCTCCTGTGCCGCTGTTTCCTTCGTTGTTTCATAGGAGAAGTATTTCGGCTTCTCATCGCCAGGCTGAATCTCAGTCTTGGAGAAATCAATCGACTCGCGCAGTACGCGCGGAGGCGTGCCTGTTTTGAAGCGGACCAGATCAAACCCTAGCTCGCGCAAGTTCTCCGACAGCTTGATCGAAGGCTGTTGATTGTTCGGACCGCTCTCATACATCAACTCGCCCATAATAACTTTGCCGCGCAAATATGTGCCGGTCGTTAAGACAACTGTTTTGGCCCGATAGGCTGCGCCAGTTTTCGTAATGACACCCCGGCATTCCCCGTTCTCGATAATCAGCTCCTCCACCATGCCCTGGCGCAGTTCCAGATTCTCTTGAAGCTCAATCGTTTCCTTCATCATATGCTGATACAAAAACTTGTCCGCTTGCGCACGCAAGGCATGCACAGCAGGACCCTTCCCCGTATTCAGCATACGCATCTGAATAAAGGTCTTGTCAATGTTGCGGCCCATCTCTCCCCCGAGCGCATCGATCTCACGTACTACGTGTCCCTTGGCCGGCCCGCCAATCGAAGGATTGCATGGCATAAACGCAACCATATCCAAATTGATCGTAATCAGCAGTGTCTCACAGCCCATTCTTGCCGCTGCCAACGCCGCTTCACATCCGGCATGGCCGGCACCTATGACTATGACATCATAATCTCCCGCATGATAACCCATTTTTCGGTCACCTCATTTCCTTCTTCACTTATTTACCGAGACAAAATTGCGAAAAAATCTGATCCAACAGCGATTCACCAACGGCATCGCCAATAATCTCCCCTAACTTCTCCCATGCCGTGCGAATGTCAATCTGAATCATATCGATCGGCATCCATTCCTCGGCTGCCCGAAGCGCTTCCTGCAAGGAATGATTCGCTTGATTCAACAAATGAATATGACGAGAATTCGACACATATGTCGGATCAGCTGTCTCAACTGCTCCGCTGAAAAACATCTTGGCAATCGCTTCCCCCAACTGGTCGATCCCTCGATGCTCCTTCACCGACATTTCAATCATACGTTCCTTATCCACATGTTCAGACAACCATTCCATATCCAAGGCCGAGGGCAAATCCGACTTGTTTAAGAGCAGCAGCATAGCTTTTCCGCGCAGCTGTTCAATCAGCGACTTCTCATCGTCGGACAACGCTTCATTGCGGTTGACAACCATCAGAATAAGATCGGCGTCCGCAATTGCGGATTTCGACCGCTCCACCCCGATACGTTCCACGACATCCGCAGTCTCCCGAATGCCAGCGGTGTCGAGCAGCTTCAACGGAATGCCGTTTACCGTCACATATTCTTCAATTACGTCACGTGTAGTTCCAGGGATGTCGGTTACAATCGCACGTTCTTCTTGCGCCAATTCGTTCATCAATGAAGACTTGCCGACATTCGGCCGACCGACTATCGCCGTAACGATGCCCTCGCGAAGCACCTTTCCCTGTCTTGCAGTCCTTAGCAGTCCGTCAATCGCCGCAATCGCGGATTCCGTCTTGTCTATAATGAACGAATTCGTCATTTCTTCAACGTCGTGCTCAGGGTAATCAATATTCACCTCAATATGGGCCATCAGCTCAACCAAATCGTGCCGCAGCGAACGAATGCGTTCTGACAAGGAACCCTCCGACTGCTTCATCGCTACGGAAAAAGCTCGATCCGAACGAGAGCGAATGAGGTCCATAACCGCTTCCGCCTGGGCAAGATCAATCCGTCCATTCAAGAATGCGCGCTTTGTGAATTCCCCCGGCTCTGCCAGCCTCGCACCAGCCTCCAGTAGCAAGTCCAACGTTCTTCTTACCGGGACTATTCCCCCATGACAGCTTACCTCTACAACATCCTCCATCGTGAATGAACGCGGCGCCCGCATGATCGAAACGAGCACTTCATCTACTGTCTCCCCTGTTCCCGGATCCTTCACTTTCCCGTAATGGATCGTATGAGTAGGCTGCGAGTCCAGCTTGGCCTTCCCGTGATAAACCCGGTCAGCTATGGAAATCGCTTCAGGCCCGCTGATCCGGATCACCGCAATGCTGCCTTCCCCCACAGCCGTCGCAATGGCTGCAATCGTATCCTCAATCATCCTTCATCACCCTCGTGGCCTTCTTCTGTCAAGCCATACTTCTAACCCGCGATTGACTTGTTCGTTATAGCATTTCCCAAATATCGCTGTCCGCTTCATTAAATACAGCAGCCGGATATGGCGACCAAGATCTATTGTGTCAAAAAAAGCAATGACCGAGGCAAATAAATCTGCAGTCATTGCTTCTGAACCATCCTATTATTTCAACGTAATGACAACACGGCGATTCGGTTCATCGCCCTTGCTGTATGTCTTCACTCTCGGATTGTTTTGCAATACCGAGTGAATTACTTTTCGTTCGTGCGGTGACATTGGCTCCAGCGTAACATCTTTCTTTGTTTTCGATACGCGACTCGCCAACCGGTTCGCCAGTTGAATCAACGTTTGCTCTCTTCGCTCACGGAAATTCTCAGCATCCAATACCACCTTGACATGCGTATTGGACGCACGATTTGCAACGATATTTACCAAGTATTGCAGCGCATCCAGGGTCTGTCCTCGCCTTCCGATAATCAACCCCAAGTCCTTGCCGCTAATATTCAGTTTTACCGCTTGATCCCCATCCTCACGCTCGATTTCCACGTTCAGGTTCATCGTGGCGGTCACTTCCTTCAGAAAGTTCACCGCTTCCGAGATGGGATCAGGCAGAAGCTCCAGCTCTACCTTCGCGTCCTTGCCCCCAATCAGGCCAAACAAGCCCTTGGTTGGATGCTCCAACACAACGATATTCACTTGCTCCCTCGTTGCCTTTAACTGGTCTAGCCCCGATTGCACGGCCTCATCAATCGATTTGCCGGTAACCGTCACCTTTTTCATTTTGAAAGGCCTCCCTTAGGTTCTGAAGATCTTCCATAAATAAAGTAGGTCTGCACGATGGTGAACAGATTGCTGAATACCCAATAGAGCGGCAAAGCTGCTGCGAATTGCATCGACATAACAAAAATCAGTACCGGGAAGATAACAAGCAAGGCCTTCATTTGGGCCGGCGTTTGCTTCATCATCATCTTCTGCTGAATATAAGTAGTCAAAGCGGCAAGCGTAGCCAATATGAAGTAAGGGTCCTTCTGACCCAGCTCCCATATTAGAAATGTATGTGTACGAATATCAGCATTCCAATAGATAGCATTATAGAGGGCGATCAGAATCGGCATCTGCACCAGAATCGGAAAACAGCCCGCCAAAGGATTAACGCCATGCTTTTGGAACAACTTCATCGTTTCTTCCTGCATCTTTTGCGGATTGTCTTTGTGCTTCTCTCGAAGTTTCTGAATATCCGGCTGGAGCGCTTGCATGGCCTTCGAGCTGCGATACTGCTTGAGCGTCAGCGGCAGCACCAAAAACCGGATGATAATAGTCAACACCAAAATGGCTAGACCGTACTCTCCCCAGAGCGTATCAGCAAAGAAATCCAACGACCAGGATAACGGATAGACAAAATACCGAGACCAGAAGCCTTGATCCAGCAAATCCTCTGTGCTTGTCCCGTGTTCATCCGGCGGCATACAGCCAGTCAATACGCCCACAAGTAGTAACAGCAGTCCAGCTACGGCAAATTTCCGCGATTGTATTGTCCGCGACAAAACTGAATTCCTCCTAACAAACGCTCTCTTTAAATACCAATTTCCACTATACCACAGATTGACCGACAAAGAAACTAACGTCGTCCTGCCAGCAGGCCCGCCCGTTTCAGCACATGGAGCAGACTCTTCTCCATCTGCCAATAATCCTGTGCCGTTGACGGCTTTCTCGCAATGATAATCACATCATGCTGCGGCTGGATCTGATCGACGTGAAGGCGCACAATTTCCTTGATCTGACGCCGCAGCCGATTGCGCACGACCGCATTGCCCAGCTTCTTGCTGGCGGAAATGCCCAAGCGGAAGCGCTCCGTATTCGGATTTCTTCTATAGTAAACGACAAATTGTGAATTTGCTGCCGACTTCCCCCAGCGATATACGGTTTGAAAATCCCGGCGATTCGTTAAACGCAATCTTCTTTGCACTTCGACTTCACTCCATGACTGGTCTACCTACAACATTGACCGTTCCGCGGAAACCTAAACCGCATAACTGATATCTACAATTTCGGTTCGAGCAGCAAAAAAACTGTTCTCTTCTCATGCTCCTCACATAAAAAAAGACCACGGAATCCGTGGTCACAAGCTTAGGCGCTTATCACTTTTCTGCCCTTTTGACGGCGTGCGGCAAGAACCTTGCGGCCGTTCTTTGTGCTCATTCTTTTACGGAATCCGTGAACTTTTTTACGTTTTCTCGTATTCGGTTGAAATGTCGGTTTCATCTATACGTGCACCTCCTGCCTTGCTTTCGTTCGGAAAAAAAGCCTTTTATCATTTAACCATCTTGGGGAGCAAAAGTCAACTGTTTTACGGTTGTGAATAACTTTTTCGCGAATCCCGTGGATATATGTCGATTTAACCACAAATTATTCACAATATGTAGTGGTGTCGATAAAATCCACCCACAAGAAGTTGATTTTGTGGATAAACCGGCTAAATTTATTGCGGACGGGCCTGTAATTTGGTATGATGGACTTGTTTTCGGTGTGGATAGATAAAAATAATCCCCAAGGTTATACACAGCATGTGGATATCTTTGTGAACAACATGCAACTTCATTTATAACTCTCTTCGAGAATTCCTGAATAATGTGGACAGCTTCGACATTCTTCAGCATGATTCTTTTTTTTTCCTTACTTTTATGGCTTATGCCACAATGCAACCTATTTACAAAGGAGTGAATCACCCTGTGGATAGCCATACCCACTCACTTTGGCAAAAAATTTTGGACGATTTGCAGACGAAGGTCAGCAAACCGAGTTTTGATACATGGTTGAAGTCCACGAAGGCTCTCGTGCTGAACGATCAGCAGCTCGTCATATGCGCCCCTAACAATTTCGCCAAGGAATGGCTGGAGAGCCGCTATACGAAGCTGATCCGAACGGCAGTCATTGATATTCTCGGCAAGGAATTGGAGCTTCGCATCGTCGTAGAAGATGATGAGCCGGAAGAAGAGCTGGAAGCGAAGCCTCCGGCAGTCGCAGCCCCTCCCCCTTTAGGCGAGGAACGGCTCGCGCAATCGCTCAATCAAAAATATACGTTCGATACGTTTGTCATTGGCGCAGGCAACCGCTTTGCCCATGCTGCTTCCCTTGCAGTAGCGGAAGCGCCGGCCAAGGCTTACAATCCACTGTTTCTGTACGGCGGTGTCGGACTTGGAAAAACACACTTGATGCACGCCATCGGCCATTATATCTTGGATCACAACCCGAGCGCGCGCGTGTTGTATATCTCGTCCGAAAAATTCACCAACGAATTTATCAACGCCATACGCGACAACCGCGGCGAGAGCTTCCGGAACAAGTATCGGAACATAGATATTCTGCTAATAGATGATATTCAGTTCCTGGCAGGAAAAGAACAGACGCAAGAAGAATTTTTCCACACCTTCAATGCCCTGCACGAAGAACGCAAGCAAATCATCATATCCAGCGATCGGCCGCCCAAGGAAATACCAACGTTGGAAGAGAGATTGCGATCCCGATTTGAATGGGGACTCATTACAGACATCCAGCCGCCCGACCTCGAAACACGTATTGCGATCCTGCGGAAGAAGGCAAAGGCGGAGAACCTGGATATTCCGAATGAAGCTATGATGTACATAGCGAACCAAATTGATACGAACATTCGGGAACTTGAAGGCGCATTAATACGAGTGGTTGCCTACTCCTCGCTCATTAACGAAGACATAACGGTCCACCTGGCTGCAGAAGCACTGAAGGACATCATCCCGGCGAGCAGGCCGCGATCCATAACCGTCCATGACATCCAGCAGGCAGTAGGAGAATTTTTCAATATGAAGCTGGAAGATTTCAAAGCGCGCAAGCGAACGAAATCGGTTGCCTTCCCGAGGCAAGTAGCCATGTACTTGTCCCGCGAGCTGACCGATCTGTCCTTGCCAAAAATAGGAGACGCCTTTGGCGGCCGCGATCATACTACAGTCATTCATGCGCATGAAAAGATCGAGGAACTGATGAAAAAGGATCAGGACTTATACAAAATCGTGCAATCATTAATCAACAAAATCAAAAACCCTTCTTAACAAACAGACAGGCCTATGCACAACTTATTCACATGTGGATAGGCTTGCTCTTTTTACGTTTTACCGGGATATCCACATATTCAGCCTCTCTACTACTAAGACTACTAAAAAAAATGTATTATAAATATATGCGGGAATTCCGAAATAATGCGATTTAGGAGTGACTCTATTGAAACTCACCGTGAATAAAGACCAGTTGAACGGCTCCATTCAGCAAGTATCCAAAGCCATATCCAGCAGAACGGCAATTCCTATACTGAGCGGCATCAAGATTGAAGCGAATGAACAAGGCATTACGTTAACAGCTAGTGATACAGATATTTCCATCCAAAGCACAATTCCTCCTCATCAAGGAGATGTGGAGTTATTCACATTGGAACAAGAAGGCGCAGTCGTCCTTCCTGCCAAATTCTTTGTGGATATTATTCGCAAGCTTCCAGAAGATTCGGTTGAAATAGAAGTCAAAGACGGCTTCCAGACGATGATCCGTTCCGGTCTGTCCGAAATTCAGCTAGTCGGCATGGATGCAGAGGAATATCCGGTCCTACCTAGCCTTGATGCTAAAGAAACGGTATTGATGCAAAGCGATTTGCTGAAGACGATGATTCGCCAGACGATTCTGGCCGTTTCGACCCACGAAAGCACGCCTATTTTGACAGGTGTCTTATTTACGATTCAGGACGAGCAAATCAAGCTGACCGCTACAGACCGGCACCGTTTGGCCACCCGCGAAGCTTCGATACGCAATGAAGAAGGCACCCAATTCAAAAATATTGTAATTTCAGGAAAAAACCTAAATGAATTACAAAAACTTCTACCCGATCAAGATACGCTTATTGAAGTCATTCGCGCGGATAATCAGGTGTTGTTTAACCTTGGCTCTGTTTTATTCTTTACACGCGTGCTAGATGGCCTTTATCCAGATACCTCGAAGATCATTCCGCAGGCGTACAAGACCGAAATGGTTGTGCCAGCCAAGCCATTCCTGAGCGCTATGGACCGGGTCAACCTGTTAAGTCGGGAAGAGCGAACCAATATCGTCAAGATGGCCACGCTCGACGATGGAAAAATCGAAATCTCATCCAGCTCTTCCGAGTTGGGCAAAATAACAGAACAGCTCGACGTGCCGTCCATAAGTGGAGAGCCGCTCAAGATTTCCTTCAATTCCCGCTACATGCTGGATGCGCTGAAGACGATTGACAGCGAATGGATTCATCTGGGATTCACTGGCGCAATGAGCCCGATTATTGTGAAGCCGAAGGACGAAACATTCCTGCTCCACCTGATCCTGCCATATCGCACCACAGGCTGACCGCTCAGCACGATAAGGAGATGAATGATGAAATCGATTGATATTCGGGATGCGTATATAACGCTGGGACAATTTTTGAAGCTGGCCGATTGTATTTCCACCGGAGGCGAAGCGAAGTTTTTCCTGCAGGAGAACGTAGTCATGATCAATGGCGATCCTGACAACCGCAGAGGACGCAAGCTTGTACCCGGCGATCGGATTGAGGTAGAGGGCTGCGGCGCGTTTGAAGTGAGGCAGCAGACTTGAAGCTGAACCGGCTTGCGCTGCGCCATTATCGGAATTACGGCGAAGTCAACCTCTCCACGCAAGGGCGCGTGAATATCTTTATCGGCAACAACGCGCAGGGGAAGACGAACTTGCTCGAGGCGATCTACGTGCTTGCCTTGACCAAGTCGCACCGGACGTCGAAAGACCGCGAGCTGATTGCCTGGAACGAGGACAAGGCAGTGCTTCACGGGGAAATCGAGCGAAAATACGGAGAATGCAAGCTGGACCTTCTCCTTTCGGCTCAAGGAAAGAAAGCCAAGCTTAACGGATTGGAGCAGCGCAAGCTCAGCGACTACGTAGGCGGATTGAATGTCGTGATGTTCGCACCGGAAGATTTGGAGATTGTCAAGGGCTCGCCAGGAGTGCGACGCCGCTTTCTGGATATGGAGATTGCCCAGGTAGAGCCCTCCTACTTGCACAATCTGCTGCAATACCAGAAGGTGCTGAACCAGCGAAATCAGCTGCTCAAGCAGCCGAACGCCTCCAAACAATCGGCTTTGCTTGAGGTTTGGAATGAGCAGTTCGTCACTTATGGGACTAAAATTATGCAAAAACGTCAAAGCTTTATAGAAAAATTGGAAAAGTGGGCGTCCGCGATCCATGCGGGCATAGCCGGCGGGAAGGAAAAGCTCCAGCTTCACTATAAAGCCTCCCTAGATGTGGAAGATTTTACGAACGGAACTATTTTATTCGACCGATTTATGATAAAGTTAACACAAGCGAAAGAACAAGAATTCCGCAGGGGCACCACACTTGTGGGACCTCATCGCGATGATTTGACGCTTTCTCTGGACGGACGGGAAGTGCATGCCTATGGCTCGCAAGGTCAGCAGCGAACAGCGGCGCTTTCGCTCAAGCTCGCCGAAATCGAGCTAATTGCCGAGGAAGTCGGAGAATATCCGGTCCTCCTGCTGGACGATGTTCTTTCGGAATTGGATCGGCACAGACAGACGCAATTGATCGAAACGTTTCAAGACAAAGTGCAGACGTTTATTACGACAACAGGAGTAGAGAGCGTGGACTTAAGCCGTTGGCAGGATGCGGCGTTTTTTCATGTGGAAAACGGACAGGTAACGGTCGATAAGAGGTGACGGACCATGTTTATCCATATTGGCGGGGAGAAGGTTATCCGTGCCGTCGAACTGATTGCGATATTCGATATGAATATGGAACAGGCTTCGAAGATTTCCAAGGAGTTTGTAGACCAGGCTTCGACGGCCAAAAAGGTTGAAACGATAGGCGAGGAAGAGCCGAAGTCCATTGTGGTGACCGACGATTGGGTGTATTATTCGCCGATCTCGTCTGCTACGTTGAAGAAAAGAGCGAATCAACTGCTAACCGGCGATACGGTAGCTTTGAATCTCTAGAAGTAGGTGAAGGGGAATGACGGTAAATCCAAATACGTATGATGAAAGCCAGATCCAGGTTCTCGAGGGATTGGAAGCGGTTCGTAAACGGCCGGGCATGTATATTGGATCCACAAGTGCGCGAGGCTTGCATCATCTAGTGTGGGAAGTAGTAGACAACAGCATTGACGAGGCGTTGGCTGGCTATTGCACCCGTATTCAAATCGTTGTGCATGCAGACAACAGCATTACCGTAATCGATAATGGGCGCGGCATTCCGGTCGGCGAGCATCCGAAGATGAAGCGTCCCGCGGTCGAGGTCGTGTTGACTGTGCTTCATGCCGGAGGCAAATTCGGCGGGGAAGGCTACAAGGTATCGGGCGGACTGCATGGCGTCGGCGTGTCTGTTGTCAATGCGCTTTCGGAAATATTGACGGTTCAGGTCAAACGGGAAGGGAAAGTGTACCAGCAGGAGTATCGCCGAGGGGTGCCTCAATATGACTTGAAAGTTGTAGGCGATACCGAGGAAACAGGGACACAGATTACGTTCAAGCCCGATGCGGAAGTGTTCACGGAAACGACGGAATACGACTACGAGACGCTGCAAGGCCGCCTCAAGGAACTGGCTTATTTGAACCGAGGCATTGAAATTCAGCTTTTGGATGAGCGAACCAACCAGGAAGATACGTTCTATTACGAAGGCGGCATCAACTCTTTCGTCGAGCATTTGAACCGGAATAAGGAAGTTCTCCACGAAGTGCCGATCTATGTCGAAGGAGATCGCGACAATATTCATGTGGAGATTTCGATCCAGTACAATGACAGCTATACCGACAATATTTACTCCTTCGCCAACAACATCAATACGCATGAGGGAGGCACGCACGAATCCGGCTTTAAGAGTGCGTTAACCCGCGTCATTAACGAATATGCCCGCAAATCGAATCTGATTAAGGACAACAATGGCAATTTGTCGGGGGACGATGTGCGTGAAGGGCTTACGGCGATCATTTCTGTGAAGATTCCGGAACCGCAATTCGAGGGTCAGACGAAGACGAAGCTGGGCAACAGCGAAGTCAGAAGCATTGTGGAATCGCTGTTTTCTGAGAAGTTCTCCGAATTTTTGGATGAGAATCCATCGGTATCTCGCAGAATTATTGAGAAGGCGCTGCAAGCGTCAAGAGCCAGGGAAGCGGCACGCAAGGCAAGGGAATTGACCCGGCGCAAGAGTGCGCTAGAAGTCAGTTCTTTGCCAGGGAAGCTGGCTGATTGCTCCTCCCGCGACGCTGCAATCAGCGAATTGTATATCGTCGAAGGGGACTCTGCGGGCGGCTCGGCCAAGCAGGGCAGGGATCGTCATTTCCAAGCGATTTTGCCGCTGCGGGGCAAGATTTTGAACGTGGAGAAGGCACGGCTTGACCGTATCCTCTCGAATGCGGAGATTCGCGCGATCATCACGGCGCTTGGTTGCGGGATTGGCGAGGATTTCGATATTTCCAAGGCCCGGTACCACAAAATTATCATCATGACAGATGCCGATGTGGACGGGGCACATATTCGAACCTTATTGTTGACGTTTTTCTATCGCTATATGCGTCCGATTATTGACTCGGGTTATGTATATATCGCGCAACCGCCGCTTTACAAGATTGAGAAAAACAAAGTGATCCGCTACGCCTACAACGAAAAGCAGCGGGATGAGATCCTTGTGGAAATGGGTGAAGGCAAGGCCGGCGTACAGCGATACAAGGGGCTTGGCGAGATGAATCCCGACCAGCTTTGGGAGACGACGATGGACCCGGACAGCCGGACCTTGCTGCAGGTTTCTATTCAAGACGCGATGGATGCGGATCTGATTTTCGATACATTGATGGGTGACAACGTTGAACCGCGCCGCGAATTTATTCAGCAGCACGCGAAATACGTCCAGAACCTGGATATCTAGGAGGTAGAGCATGGCCGAGGAAATGCGATCACAGATTAAAGACCGTGATATAAGCGCAGAGATGCGCAGTTCCTTCATGGACTATGCGATGAGTATCATCGTAAGCCGGGCTTTGCCGGACGTACGTGACGGAATGAAGCCGGTGCATCGGCGCATTCTTTATGCGATGCATGAGCTGGGCATGACGCCGGATAAGCCATACAAGAAGTCGGCAAGAATCGTCGGCGAGGTTATCGGGAAGTATCATCCGCATGGCGATTCGGCTGTATATGAGACAATGGTCCGGATGGCGCAGGATTTCTCGTTGCGCTACATGCTCGTTGACGGGCATGGCAACTTTGGATCGATAGACGGCGATGCAGCAGCAGCCATGCGATATACGGAAGCCAAGCTTTCGAAGATCGCCATGGAAATGCTGCGCGACATTAACAAAGAAACGATTGACTTTATCCCGAACTATGACGGGGAAGAGAAGGAGCCGGCCGTACTTCCGGCTCGCTTCCCCAACCTGCTCGTCAACGGGAATACCGGGATTGCCGTCGGCATGGCCACGAATATTCCGCCCCATAACTTGACGGAAGTGATCGATGGCATTCTGGCTCTGACGCGCGATCCAGAGCTTGATTCGATGGACTTGATGCAGTATATCAAAGGACCGGACTTTCCGACCGGCGGCTATATCCTGGGGCGGACCGGTATTAGACAAGCCTATACAACCGGTCGTGGCTCCATTACGATGCGGGCCAAAACGGAAATCGAGGAAATAGGCAATAAAGCACGCATTATAGTCAATGAGCTGCCTTATCAAGTCATTAAAGCGCGGTTGATTGAGAAGATAGCTGAGCTTGTGCGGGACAAGAAGATTGACGGCATTACTGATCTTCGCGACGAATCCGACCGCAACGGCATGCGCATTGTGATCGAGCTGCGCCGTGATGTCAATCCTAGTGTCGTTCTTAATAATTTGTATAAGCATACAGCCTTGCAATCCACGTTCGGCATCAACATGCTGGCGCTCGTCCACGGCGAGCCGAAGGTGCTGAGTCTGCGTGAAGTGTTGCATCATTACTTGCAGCATCAGATAGAGGTCATTCGCAGACGTACCGAATTCGATCTGCGCAAGGCAGAGGCGAGGGCACATATTCTCGAAGGCTTGCGGATTGCGCTTGACCACCTGGACGAAGTCATTGCTCTAATTCGTGCTTCTGCTACTACCGAGGAAGCGCGCAACGGCTTGATGGAGCAATTCCAGCTCAGCTTCGATCAGGCGCAGGCGATTCTCGATATGCGCTTGCAGCGCTTGACCGGGTTGGAGCGCGAGAAGATCGAGGCGGAGTATGCCGAATTGCTGAAGAAGATCGCTGAATATAAGGCGATCTTGGCTGACGAGCAGCTGGTCTTGGAAATTATCCGGGAGGAGCTTATCGAAATCCGCGAGAAATTCGGCGATGATCGCCGTACAGAGATTACCGTAGGAGAAGAAAGCATTCTTGACGAGGATCTCATTCCGCGTGAAGACGTAGTCGTTACGCTGACGCATACAGGCTACATCAAGCGCCTTCCCGTAACCACCTACCGCAGCCAGAAGCGCGGCGGTCGCGGGGTAACCGGCATGGACATGAAGGACGATGACTTTGTCGAGCACCTGTTCGTAACGAATTCGCATCACTACTTGATGCTGTTCACGAACAAAGGCAAGGTGTATCGTCTGAAAGCCTATGAACTGCCGGAGCTGGGCCGAACGGCACGCGGGACGCCAGTCATCAATCTCATTCAGATTGAGCCGGGCGAACGGGTCTATGCAGTTATTCCGGTCGAGAATTTCGACAGCACCCAGCAGTTGTTCTTCGCTACGAAGCAAGGCATCGTGAAGAAGACCCCGTTGGCGGATTATTCGAATATTCGCAAGGGCGGACTCATCGCGATCAATATGCGCGAGGATGACGAACTGATCGGCGTGAAGCTGACGAATGGATCGCAGGAAATTATTATGGGCACCGCTCACGGGATGTCGATCCGCTTCTCGGAAACAGACGTTCGTCCTATGGGACGTTCTGCAACTGGCGTGAAGGGCATACAATTAGGTGCGGGCGATCGCGTCATTGATATGGACGTCGTAGACGAATCTCTGGATGCGCTGATCGTCACTTCCAAAGGATATGGCAAACGGACGCCTCTCAGCGAATACCGGATTCAGTCTCGCGGCGGCAAGGGCATCAAGACAATTAATGTGACGGAAAAGAACGGTGAGGTAGCGGGTCTGAAAGTCGTAAATGACGAGCAGGATCTGATGATCATCACTTCGGCCGGTACGCTGATTCGTATCGGCATTGAGGGAATCTCCAGCATGGGACGCTATACGCAAGGCGTGAAGCTGATCAATATACGCGACGACGATGAAGTGGCTACCGTTACCAACGTCGAAAAAACAGAAGAACCGGATGAGATGGAAGGTTCAGCTGAGGGACTGGCAGACGGGGGCACGGAAAATCCAACTGCGGAACAATCCGAAGATGGAGCGGAGTCCGAAGAGTAAGCGCTCTTGTTGTCCACAATAGCTCATAAGCAAAGGACGGGGTATGCTCCCCCGTCCCTTGCCCGTTTGGATGGATAAAACAACTCTGACTTGGAAAGCAGGGTGAGAGGCAAAGTGGCGAATGTTTCAGTCAAACAAATTGAAAGCGGCGTCCGCATCATAGAAGATGTCTATACGCCGATGGGTGGGAAGCTATTTTCAAAGGGCCGACTTCTCAATCAGAGGGATATCGAGATTCTGAAGGCATTTTTGGTTTCGACCGTAAGCGTGGAGGATAAACAGGAAGAGAAGGAAGCGGAGAAAGCAGCGAAGCAGGCAACGAAACAAGAAAAACCGGTTGATAAAGCGCCAGTCCAAGAAAGACCAACCAAAAAAGTAGTGCCCAATACCGGTCTTCATGCTGCTTACCGGTCTTTATTCACCTCGTTGAAGCAATATTTTATCAGTGCATCATCGGGTATGATGGCTCCTGTGCTTGATCTGCGCAATCAATTAGACCAAGTCATCGCCCATATTCACGAATACAATATGCTTACTTTTGAACCACCCTATGCACAAAAAGGAGATTATCTGATTCACAACAGCGTTCAAGTAGCGCTAACCTCCTATCAGCTGGCAAAGTGGCACAACATCGAGCGCAAAGACTGGATTCCCATAGCGATGGCAGGCTTGTTGCATGATATCGGCATGGTCCGAATCGATGAATCGATTGTGCGAAAAGCAGACAAGTTATCCAAGGAGGAACTGGAAGAAATCCGAAGACATACCATTATCGGATATAACATGCTGAAAAGCGTGACCGGGATTAATGAAGCTGTCAAGCTTACTGCGCTGCAGCATCACGAAAGGGTGAATGGCAGCGGCTACCCGCTAGGTGTCAGCGGCGATAAAATTCATTACTATGCCAAGATCGTGGCCATTGCGGATATTTTCCATGCGATGACAAGCGACCGGGCTCATCAGAAGGGCAGCTCGCCTTATACGGTATTGGAGGAGCTGCTGAATGAGTCGTTTGGCAAGCTGGATCCCGCGCTGGTTCAGACCTTTATCCACAAGGTCACACAATTCCATAATGGAACATTGGTCCGGTTAAGTGATCAGTCCGTCGGGGAAATTGTGTTCTCGGATCGTTCTTCTCCTACGAGGCCGTGGGTGAACGTGAATGGGAAAATCATTAATCTTACGGTTGACCGGCATTTGCACATTGTTGAGGTTCTTAGTACTTAACGTTTGCACATCATCTATTTTCTATTCTGCCTAAAGCGGATGAGCTAGAATAATGAGCAGACCCAACGGGTGCTGCTTTTTTTTTTGAGGCTAAGTCATGAAGGGATTGTCTAAATTGGCAAAAGGCAGTTCTTGAACGGCGCTATACATTATGCTAAAGTAATAATCCTGTCGGCCGAAAAAACTTAACTCAAGTTGAAGTAGGCTAGGCTTACAGGCTAGGAGAGCGAGTGATCATTGCTTGTAACGCCGGGCACAACTGCTAAAAAATAGTTGTTGCAAAGTTAGTGAGCAGTGTGGTATATTAATAAAGTCG